>JBGTIE010000738.1:0-8638 GCA_041745855.1 Lysobacterales bacterium
CCGCGTTGGGTCCAGCCGAACACCGCAACCACCGCGGTCGCCAGCTTGGCACCGACCCAGATCATCAGGCCGGCCGGGTCGGCCAGCGGCGCGACGGCCAACGCAATCAGCACCGCCAACGGCACCGAAGCCAGACACCACAAGGCTACCGACTCAATCGTAGTATCGGCTGATCTGTTCATCTGGCAGCCGTCGAATTCATATTCAGCACGTATTGCTCCCCCATCTCGCCCGTCTGTTTGCCGCCCATCGTACAGGCGCGTGCTGGAAACCTCCCTTCCCCCTACAGCGCCGAGGCGCTGAAATCGAAACCCAGCTCGGCGCCGGGCTGCTGCACGAAGTTGCCCTGGATGAAGTCCACGCCCAAGGTCCACAACGAGGCCGCCGTGGGCGCGTTTTCGACCCGTGATGCCATCACCTTCTTGCTCGCACCGTGCGCCGCGTCGATCAGCTGGCGCAGTTCCAGCGAACTGGCCTGATCCAGTTGCGGTGCCGAATAGCGCTGGTGCAGCTTCAGGAAATCGACCGGCAGATAGCTCAGCATCTGCAGGGCAGTCATGTCCGGCTCGAACTCGTCCAACACCAGACCCACGCCAATTTGCTTGAAGGCCTGAAGGCCGCTCATGGCCTCCTGCAGATTGGCCAGCACTTCGCCCAATCGGAACTCGAGCAGGAGACGGCCGGCCTCGATCCGCCGTGTTGCGAGCATCTGGGTCAGCCAACCGGGCAGCTCGCGATCGCTCAGCGCCGACACCGACTGGTTCAGGTACAGCCGCAGCTTCTCGCCCCGGCGCGACCGTTCATCGATAGTCATCAGGGCCCGCCGCAAGACCCAACGATCGAGCTCGCCGAGCAGACCCAGCTTGCCGGCCGCGGCCTGCAACGCCTCGCTGTGCAGCAACTGGCCATCCTCGCTGCGCAGCCGCAACAAGGCTTCGTACTGGGCGCCATGCCCGCCCTGGAGCGACACGATGGGCTGGAACAGCAACTCGAAGCGATCGTCCTCCAGCGCCTGCCGGATCAGATCGAGCGCCCCCTGCTCGCTGCTCGGGCTTGCGAACTGATGCAGCGCAAAGCCGCTGCCCTCTGCGCCAGCCCGGGCGCAGCTGCGCTCGGCTGCCGCCAACAGCGCTCCAGGGTCGACGAAGCCCTCGCTTAGCAGCGCACCGCCGATATTCAGCGTCAACCCGGCGGCATCGGCCCGGGCATCCAGACGCTGGCTTACCACCGCGTCCAGAATCTGCTCGGCCAGGCTCTCCAGTTGCTCGCCGTTGCGTGCGGGCGCCAGCAACAGAAAGCTCTCGTTGCCAAAGCGCGTTGCCATCTCGCCAGGGCCTATGTAGCTGGCAATCAGCGCACCGACCTGGCCCAGCGCCCTTTCGTAGCCCAGCAGGCCGATGCGTTCGCGCAAGAGTGCTCCGTCCGCAAGCTGGATGAACAACAATCCGCCGCCATGATCGCCCGCCTCGTACAGCATGCATTCGCTGAGCTTGTCGAGCAGCAGCGCACGCTCGAACAACCCGGTGTCTTCTTCGCGGCTGTGCTGGGATCGGCGCCGGTCCTGTGCCCGCGCGCGGCGCGCACGGTTGTTGACCGCCGCCATCAGGTGCTTGGGCCGGATCGGTTTGGACAGAAAATCATCACCACCGGCATCCAGCGCCTCGAACTGCTTCTCCGAATCCTGCTCGCCGGAAAGAAAAACAATCGGAGTGGAAATGAAATCAGGCCGCTCGCGAATGATTGCGGTCAGCTCCATGCCGCTGATGTCCGGCATATACAGATCCATCAGGATCAGATCGGGCTTGAAGCGCTCGAGCTGATCGAGTGTCTGCAGCGCATCGGTCACCGCGCAAGTCTCCATGCCGGCCTTCTTCAGCACCGATTCGGCGAACAACGCCTGGGAGCGGTCGTCCTCGACGATCAGCACCCGGAAGGGTTGTTCGGACTGCGGTGCAACCAACTCGCGCACGCGGTCGGCCGCCTCGCTTGCCTTGAGGTCGGCCGACAGCACCGACGCGGCACCGGCACGCAACGCCTTCAAGCGCGCTTCCAGATCGGAGCTGGGCGCAAACAGCAGCAATGGGATGGCGGTCTGCACGCGCGCGCGAACGCGGCGGATGAATTCGCCCAGATGCTCGATCTCGTCGAAGAAGGCGGCATCGATCAGGACCACATCCGGCGCCAGCGAGCCGAGCACCTCCTTCAGCTCCTCCGGGCTCTCCAGTCGCTCGACCAGATAGCCCGAGCGGGTCAGCTCGGCACAAAGCTCGCGCGCGAAGGGGGCGATGTCAGCCAGGTAGAACACTCGCTTCGGCGCCAGCGCCTGCGGTTGCCTGACCTCGCCTGCGTCCGGTTCTGCATCGATTTCGGCAGCCGCATCGGCCGGCGCGGCGGGCTCCGGTGCTTCGGTCGTCGTTGCTTCGGCGTCCAACTCCGGCGGCTGGAAATCGCCCATCAGCAAGATGGCGCTGCCGTCCTCGCTTTGCAGTACTTCAGTCGGTGGTGGCTCAGCACTGGATCGGAGTCGCACCGCCGCCGCCGTTGGAGAGTTGTGGCTGTCCATCGGCGCCACATCGCGCCCACTGAAGCGCCTCCAGTAATCGCCCGGCGGCTGCAGGAACAGCGGTCTGGCGGTGGTCGGTGCATCGACTCGCAACGAGACCGCGCTGAGCAGGCCCGGTTCGGCGGTGGTCGAATCGCCCACCGGCAGCTGTTCCAACAGCGTCTCCAGCAGTTGCCGCTGATCGTCATCGGGCACGCTGAGGTTCTGCAGAAAGGTCGTGAGCCGCAATTCCAGCTGGTACAGCCGCTCACTGGCATCAACCAGCCCATGCCGGCCAGCCGCCCCGGCCAGGCGCTGGACCTCCTGCAACACCAGGGTGGCGCTGTTGACGTCCCACGGGCCACGCACCAGCCGCAAACCCTTGCGCAGGAGCATGTCCATGCGTTTGGGAAAGTGCTTCAGGAAGGCCTGCCGCAGTTCCGCCGCCTGTTGCGATTCATCCTTGACCAGCACGATGGCCGACGCCTCCCGTTCAACAGCGAGATACACGTGCGGATACTAACCGAAGAGCGAGGCCCCCGAGACACCCAGGCAGGGCCCGGGTGCGAGTCAAACTGATGTTTTGGGGACCTGTAAAAACCCAGAGGGCCCAGGGCTCAGGGCCCAGGGCCCAGTACAGAGCCAACTTGAGGCAAGTACGGAAGCCTGAGCCCTGTTGCCCTGCTCTTCTGGGCCCTGTGCCCTGGGCCCTCTGGGCCCTGCTCTTCTGGGCCCTGGGCCCTGTGCCCTGGGCCCTGGGCCCTGCTCTTCTGGGCCCTGCTCCTAAAAGGGCTTTACCACCGCCAGCACCACCACCGCGACCAGCAGCAGGGCGGGGATTTCGTTGAACAGGCGGTACCAGCGGCCGCTGTGGCTGTTGCGGCCGGCGGCGAAGCGGCGCACTAGCAACGCGCACCAGACGTGATAGCCGATCAGCAACGCCACCAGCGTCAGCTTGACATGCAACCAGCCCTGATTCAGATAGGCCGGCGCCTGCCTGATCCACCAATAAAGCAGCAACACGCCGAACAACAGCGCCAGCGCCCCACCGATATGGGTGATGGCCATCAGGCGCCGCTCCATCACGACAAAGCGCGCCAGGCCGGGCTCTTCGCGGGCATCGACGTGGTAGACGAACAAGCGCGGCAGATAGAAAAGGCCGGCGAACCAGGTCACCACGAATATGATGTGAAAAGCCTTCAGCCAGAGCACCAGTGCAATCTCCCGATCAAGGCCGCGCAGCGTAACACCGCCCCTGTACCAAGGCCGGGTGGCGTGTTGGGCGGCAAAGTGGGTAACGTAGCGACTTGGAGCCTGCGACCTACCCCAGCTTCACAAGGGAGCGAGGGCCCAGGGCCCAGGGCAAAGGGCCCAGAGGTCGGCGGAGCTTTTTCTGGGCCCTGGGCCCTGAGCCCTGGGCCCTGTGCCGCCAACCCGAAACTATGCTGGAGTACCCACCACCATGACCGCCCCGATCTTCATCCCGAGCGCCGAGCGCGTCGAAGCGGCCAATCTGACCCGATTTATCCGCTTCATGGGCACTGAAAGTCGCGTCAGCCTGCAGGGCTACGACGATCTGTATGACTACTCGGTCAGGCACAGTGATCGCTTCTGGCGTGCCTTGTGGGACTTCTGCGGTGTCCGGGCCAGTGGTGAACTCGAGCCGGTGGTAACCGGCTTCGATCAGATGCCGGGGGCGCAGTGGTTCCCCAAGGTGCGGCTGAACTTTGCCCAGAATCTGCTGCGCCATCATGACGATCGCCTCGCCCTGATCGGGCGCAGCGAATCCGGTCGTAATCTCGATCTGAGCTACATCGAGCTGCACGCCGCGGTCGCGCGCTTCGCCCACGGGCTGCGCGCGGTCGGCGTGGGCCGCGGTGATCGGGTCGCCGGCTTCATGCCAAACATCCCTGAGACCGTGATCGCGATGCTCGCCACGACCAGCCTGGGCGCGGTGTGGTCGAGTTGCTCGCCCGATTTCGGGCTGCAGGGCGTGCTCGACCGTTTCGGACAGATCGAACCCAAGGTGCTGGTGGCTGCGGCCGGCTACAGCTATGGCGGCAAGTGCTTTGACGTGCGCGAGCGGCTTGCCGCCATCGCCACCGCGCTGCCCTCGCTGCAGCGGGTCGTCGTGACCGACTTCGACGGCAGCTGCGCGGACCTGTCGATGATCCCGCAGGCCACCGCATGGCAGGGTTTCGGCAGCAACGGCGAGGTGCCGGAACTCCACTTCGAGGCGGTCCCCTTCGACCACCCCCTTTACATCATGTACTCGTCCGGCACCACCGGCGTGCCCAAGTGCATCGTCCATTCCGTCGGCGGCACGCTGCTGCAGCACCTGAAGGAACATGTGCTGCACACCGATCTGAAGCGTGAGGACCGAATCTGCTACTACACCACCTGTGGCTGGATGATGTGGAACTGGCTGGTGTCGGCGCTGGCGGTGGGCTCAGGGGTGGTGCTCTACGACGGTTCGCCTTTCCATCCGGGTGGTGAGGCGCTTTGGGACCTGATCGACGAGACCGGGGTGAGCATCTTCGGCACCAGCGCCAAGTGGATCAGTGCAGTCGAGAAGGCTGGCATCGTCCCGCGCGAGAGTCACAAGCTGTTGAAATTGCGCACGATCCTGTCGACCGGCTCGCCGCTCGCTCCGGAAAGTTACGACTACATCTATGGCCAGGTGAAGGACCGCGTGCTGCTTTGCTCCATTTCCGGCGGCACCGACATCATCAGCTGTTTTGCGCTGGGCAATCCGCTGCTGCCGGTGTACCGGGGCGAATTGCAGTGTCGGGGCCTGGGGATGAAGGTGGAGATCCTCGATGACGATGGCAGGACGGTGCGCCGCCAGGCCGGCGAGTTGTGCTGCACTGCACCCTTTCCGTCGATGCCGATCGGCTTCTGGAACGACCCGGACGGGCGCAAGTATCACGAGGCCTATTTCGACAAGTTCCCGAATATCTGGTGCCACGGCGATCTGGCCGAACTGACCGAGAACGACGGCGTCATCATCTACGGGCGCTCGGACGCCACCCTCAACCCGGGCGGTGTGCGCATCGGCACCGCCGAGATCTACCGCCAGGTCGAGAAGCTCGACGAGGTGCTCGAGTCCATCGCAATCGGCCAGGACTGGGACAGCGATGTCCGCGTCGTGCTGTTCGTCCGCCTGCGTCCCGGAATCGAACTGGACGAAGCCCTGCAGGCCCGCATCCGCAAGCTCGTCCGCGACAACACCACCCCTCGCCACGTCCCGGCAAAGATCATCGCCGTGCCCGACATCCCGCGCACGATCAGCGGCAAGATCGTCGAACTGGCCGTGCGCAATGTCGTCCACGGCCGCCCGGTCAAGAATACTGACGCGCTGGCCAACCCCGAGGCGCTGGCGTATTTCCGGGATTTGCCCGAGTTGCTTTAAGAGCAGGGCCCTGGGGTCAGGGCCCAGGGCCCAGCAGGAACGAGCAGTCGGCGGGGATACCCGCCCCTCTTTGTGCGAGCCTGGGGCCTCGCTCTTCTGGGCCCTGAGCCCTGGGCCCTGGGCCCTACAGGGCCCTGCTCTTCAGTGACCATAGCCCCGCGTCCGAGCTACCATCCCACCTTCCCCCACGGACCACCGCCATGGCCGGTAGCAGCCTGCTGACCCTGCTCGACGACATTGCCACCCTGCTCGATGACGTCGCGGTGATGAGCAAGCTGGCGGTGAAGAAAACCGCCGGCGTGCTGGGCGACGATCTGGCGTTGAATGCCGAGCAGGTCACCGGGGTCAAGCCGGATCGTGAACTGCCGGTGGTCTGGGCAGTGGCCAAGGGTTCGTTCATCAACAAAGCGATCCTTGTGCCCAGTGCGCTGGCAATCAGCGTCGTGTTGCCGTGGGCGATCATTCCGCTGCTGATGCTCGGTGGTGCCTTCCTTTGTTTCGAGGGCTTCGAGAAGGTAGCCCACAAGCTGCTCCATCCCAAGGTCGAAGATGAAGAGCACCGTCGTGAATTGGTGAAGGCGGTCGCTGATCCCAAAGTCGATCTGGTCGCCTTCGAGCGCGACAAGATCAAGGGCGCAATTCGCACCGATTTCATTCTGTCGGCCGAGATTCTGGTCATCACACTGGGGACGGTTGCCCAGAGCGCGTTCGGGACCCAGGTCGCCGTGATGGTGACGATGGCGATCCTGATGACGATCGGTGTGTACGGTCTGGTCGCCGGCATCGTCAAACTCGACGACGCCGGGCTGTGGCTGGCGCAGTTGAAGGGCGAGAACGGCTGGACCCGTTTCAAGAACGCGTTTGGTCGCGGCATCCTCGCCGCCGCGCCGTATCTGATGAAGACGCTTTCGGTGGTCGGCACCGCTGCGATGTTCCTCGTCGGCGGCGGCATTCTCGTGCATGGACTGCCCCCGCTGCATCATCTGATCGAGGCCGGGTCCGGTGCCGTGGCGAAGATCCCAACGTTCGGCAGCCTGCTCAGCAGCCTGGGCGAAATTGCCGCCCAGGGGTTGGTAGGGGTCATTGCGGGGGGAGTGTTGGTGGGGGTTTGGGCGGTGGTGCGGAAAGTGCGTGGATCCGGCAGCAAGGCGACACACGGTAGCGAGGGTAGCGAGGGCCCAGGGCCCAGGGCATAGGGCCAGAGCGGCACGAGGCCCTGGGTGCGATTTGAACTGATGCAGAAGTCGGGGTCGGGGTCGGAATCGGAATCGGAATCGGAATTAGCGACCTGGGTTTTGGCCACGAACGACTTGATGTGCACTGGGCAGCCTTCGAGGACACTGTCCGCCAGCCGCCCGGATCGTGCTGATTTCTAGCGGCATGGCCATGCGGTTGGCGATGAGGAGGCCGGTCTCGCCGAAGCGAATCGATTCCGATACCGATTCCGACCCCGAGCCCGAGCCGGCCTGCTCTGCTTACCCCTCACCCCTGGGCCCTGAGCCCTGGGCCCTGGGCCCTTGCAACTAACGCATTCACCACCAAATTTCGGTAGCATGTCGTTATCCCCTTATGGAGACCACCTCGATGGCTCAAGTGATGCAATCCGGCGCGGTCATTGCCCAGACGCTGGCGACCAACAAGGTCATTCGTAATACCTATCTGCTGCTCACCCTGTCGCTGGTCTGGAGCACGATTACCGCCTTCGCTGCGATCCGGGCCGGCGTGGGCGTCATCTCGCCCTGGCTCTTCCTGATCTTCGTCATCGGCATGCCGTGGCTGATCTACGCCTTCCGCAACTCGGCCGCCGGTCTGCTGCTGACCTTCGTTTACACCGGCCTGTTCGGTTTCATGCTCGGACCGATCGTCGGCATGTACGCCGCGCTCGATCCGCGTATTCCGATCTACGCCCTGGGCACCACCGCGCTGGTCTTCGGCGGTCTGTCCGGCTATGCACTGGTGTCGCGCAAGGATTTCAGTTTCCTCGGCGGCTTTCTGCTGGTCGGCGTGCTGGTCGTGCTGGCGGCGATCGTCGCCAACATCTTCCTGCAACTGCCGATCCTGTCGCTGATGATCTCCTCGGCCGCGGTGCTTCTGACCGCCGCCGGCATGCTGTTCTCGACCAGCCGGCTGGTCAATGACGGCGAAGCGAATTACATCGTCATCGCCTGCAGCCTGTTCGGCGACATCTGGATCATGTTCATGCACCTGATGCGCCTGTTCGCCTTCTTCACCGGCGAGGACTGATCCACGAGTAGCCAGTGGCCAGTGAGAGCCTTCAAATCGGCGCCCTGCTGGGCGCCGATTTCGTTTCGACTGCGGAAGATCAAGAGCCAAGAGCTCCGGAGCTCAAGAGCTCCGGAGCTCAAGAGCTCAAGAGCTCAAGAGCTCCCGGAGCAGATCAAGAGCGCCGCTGAGCCCGATCGGATCGACCTTCGTACACGCCCGAAGCCCCTCGCCGATCGGCCACAACGGCCTACCAAGAGCGCGGCCCGTCGAAGGAAGTAGGCTGGTGTGACCCGCGCGTCAATTTCACAAAGTCACCGCCAAGCATTTCGCGGGTCTCACCGGCTGCGGAGGATCACCCGCCGTCCGCTGCGCAGATCATTGACCAGCGCCTCGATCGCCTCGCTCAGATGCGCCGCGCCAATTCCGGCCAGCGCCTCGCCCTGCGCGACCAGCCGCGC
>JBGTIE010000739.1:0-2798 GCA_041745855.1 Lysobacterales bacterium
ATAAACCAAGGTGCCGGCGCACCCAGGAAGCGCCATAAGCCGTGCAGACAGCGTTGCCATCGCGCCTGTTTCGAGTACGAGTACGAGTACCGTTGCACTGAGTACGAGTATGAGAAGCCGCGACGACCTCAGTCCACATCAGTTTGACTCGCACCCGGGAGTCGGGGTCGGAATCGGAATCGGCTTGGGAATCGGAACTGGCAGAACGGATCGATTCCGATACCGATTCCGACCCCGAGGGATCTCGCCGGGGAAGCCACCGGCCGCTCTCCCTGACCCCTCAGCCCTCAGCCCTCAGCCCTGGTGTGGACAAAGCGGGCCCTACCACTACGCTGCGCCCCCCACAAACCCGTTCATATCTACCTCAGCTGCATAACGGTTAAACTTGCGGCCACCAAACGGTTCCGGAGTCCTGGTCATGGTCAAAACTGCAATTTTGCTTGCGGTCCTGCTGCTGGCCGGATTCGGCCAGGCCCTGGCGGCGGACAAGATCTACAAGTGGACCGATGACAACGGCGTCGTGCACTACAGCGCCACGCCGCCGGAAGGCCCTGACTCCGAATCGGTCAGCATTCGTCCCGGACCGCCGCCGCCGCCGGCCACCGTCGATGCGGACCTCGCGCCGACCGAGGACAGTCTGCGGGCAGCCGAATGCACCCGTTCGCGCGCCCGGCTGCAAGTACTGCTGGACCATCAACTGGTCGAGATCGAGCAAGTGGACGGCACCCGCACTCAGCTTAGCGCGGACGAGCGGACGACGGAAATCACCCGAGCAGAGGCCGAAGTCGCCCGCTGGTGCGCGCCGCCTGCTACCGAATGAAGCATGCCGGCCCGGCGGAGCATTGAATGCGACTGGGCAGTGTAATCGTGCTGTTGCTGCTGGCCGGCGCGCTCTATCTGGCACGTAGCTGGTGGCTGCCATGGCTGCCGCAGGGATGGGTCGAAGGCGTGCGCGAAGCGACCATTGGTGAGTCGAAATCGGCGCCTGAGCCGGCCCGGATCTACGTCTGGCAGAATGCCGCGGGCCAGTGGCAATACACCGACCAGCCGCCCACCGACCGCCCCTTCAAAGTACGCCAGTACCGCGAGGACGTCAACGTGGTGCCGTCGACTGGCGGCAGCCGGGAGTGAATTCGGCGATGCGGTTTGCGGAGCTCACCGAAATCCTACTCGTAGGTAACAGCCTGTTTAAGGGCCCAGGGCACAGGGCACAGGGCCCAGGGCCCAGTTGCAAGCACCAAACGGTCGAGGCGGCTCTTGACCTTCTGGGCCCTGGGCCCTGGGCCCTCCAACGATGCGGTTCGCGGAGCTCACCGACATCCTACCCGCACGCCTCGGCTCTACTGGGCCCTGGGCCCTGAGCCCTGGGCCCTGCTTTCCTGACCCCTCAGCCCTCAGCCCTCAGCCCTGCTACTCACGGATACACCAACCGCAAACTCCACCCCCCGTCATCGAGCTCATAGCGATCACGCTGGTGCAGTCGGTACGCCTCGCCGAACCACAACTCGATCAGGCTGGGTTGCAGGCGATAACCGGACCAGTGGGCCGGTCTGGGCACCTGGCCTTCGGGATAGCGGGACTGGAAGTGGGCTACCCGCTGGTCCAGTTCGGCCCGGCTGGGTAGCGTTTCGGACTGGAGAGAAGCCCAGGCACCGATCTGGCTGATGTAGGGGCGCGTGGCGAAATAGGCATCGGCCTCGGCCACGCTGACCGGCTGGACCGACCCTTCGATCTTCGCCTGGACCTGGTTGCGCAGGGTTTTCCACAGAAAAAGCAGCGCGGCCTGCGGGTTGAGCTCCAGTTGCCGGCCCTTGCGGCTGCAGGTATTGGTGTAAAAGACGAAACCGCGCTCGTCGACGTCCTTCAACAGCACTGTGCGCGCACTGACCCGCCCATCGGGCGAAGCGGTCGCCAGCGTCATCGCGGTCGGGTCCGGGTCGCCGCTGGCGCGTGCCTCTTCCATCAGTTGAGCGAAACGCTGCAGGGCTTCGGCGTACAGCGGGTCGGTAGTCATTTGAGCTCTCCGGGCAAGGGTTCAGCGTCGTGCAGCAGCGCATCGTACCCGACGCTAAAGTCCGGATAGCGATGAGCGAAGCCCAAGTCCTTCAATCGTCGTGTGGCGATGCGGCGGTTGGGGCGCGTCACCGCAATGCTCCGCAGCAGCGGCGCGGGCAGCCCCAGCCGATCGGCGAGCCAGTCACCGACTTCGGCTTCCTCGGTGGGTCGGGCATCGACGCCGTTGAAGACGCCTACAGCCGGATGCAGCGCCAGTGTGGCCAGCAGCTCCGCCGCATCCTCGGCGTGGATGCGATTGCTCCAGTGCGGCGGGTTGCGCTGGACCCGCAATTCGCCATCACGCAACTGGCGCAGCAGATGCTCCCGGCCGGGCCCGTAGATGCCGCCCAGCCGCAACAGCGCGGCGTTCGGCCGGGCCGAGCGCAAGGCATGCTCAGCTTCCAGCAGCATTCGGCCATTGAAGGCTGTCGGTGCAGGCGGCGTGGATTCGTCGACCCAGTCGCCACTGGCATCGCCATAGACCGCGGTACTGGAAACGAAGACCCAGCGCTGTTGCGAATCGGCCAGCTGGGGCAGCGCCAGCAAGGCATGCAAGGTGTCCAGATAGGCGCGGCGATAGCCCGCTTCGTCGCGCTGGTCGGGAGTCACTACATGCAGGATCGCATCCAGGCCCTCAGGTACGACCCGGGCCAGCGTCGACGGGTCGAGCAGGTCCGCGGTCAGTGGCTGCAGCCAGGGCGGCGCATCCCGCCAGTGCCGGCGCACGCCGTAGATGACCTGCC
>JBGTIE010000740.1:0-7041 GCA_041745855.1 Lysobacterales bacterium
TGCAATGACAAGTCTCGGTGGGCCACGCCCGATCAACTGCGCTATCATTATCGGCCAACTACGCGCCCGTAGCTCAGCTGGATAGAGTACTGCCCTCCGAAGGCAGGGGTCACAGGTTCGAATCCTGTCGGGCGCGCCAATTAGCCGTCACAATTCCAGCAATCGCTGGATCGCGTGCATCGGAAGCACCAGCCGGAGGGAATCCGGCAGACGAACGAAGCCATTTCCCTCATAGAACGCGGCGGCGCGCTCGCTGATCGCATCCACCACCAGCATCGAGGAACCGACGGTGATGGCGCTTGCGTGGGCGCGCCTTACGGCGTCGCCGAGGAGGATCGCGCCCAAGCCCTCGCGTTGGTGCGCTTCGGACACGGCTAGCCGGCCAACCAATGTAGCGCTGACCAGCGGGTAGCGCGGGATGTGTCTGCGGGCCTGGGCGGGCACGTCACCCTGCTCAACGCCTGTCGCACAGAGAGTATGGAAGCCCAGCACGACATACCGCTGACCCGGATCGACCAGGATGAAGACCGCGTTGGACTTGCGTCGTACGTCCTGGCTCGCCTGAGTACGGAAATAGCGGTCGAGGCTGTCGACGCCGCAGGAAAACCCTTCCCGATCGTGATGTGCGGCAAGCAACTCAACCTTCAAGTCCCGGGATACCCTCATTCTTGGGATGCGACCCGACGCTTGTGTTCGGCCAGGGCGCGGATCAGTCGCTCGCTCGGCTCTGGCGGGCTCGTCAGCGCGTCGAAAAATGCCATGCGGTCACGATCGGACAGCAGCAGCGTCTCGTGCTCCGCAATCGTCCGGCGCGCAGTATCGGTCAGGGCTGTCACGCAAAAGTCGCTGACCTTGCGCCGTGTCAACAGCGCGGCCCGCTCACTCCGCGACTCGTACTCGAAAGCAGCGTGATGGCATCGAGTACGAGTACGAACCAGCTGTCGATGCGGGGCGCCCAGAGGAGCTTGGGTGCGAGTCAAACTGATGTGGTGGGGCTCTTGCTCTTGCTCTTGCTCCCGTAGGAGCCAGCCTGCTGGCGAAGCTCTTGCTTTTCCGCCGTTGTTCTACCGCTCTTGCTCTTCGACCGCTCTACGCTGTCCTCGCCTATTGCCCGCTGGGCAGAGGGAAACATCTCGCCGGCTGCGCCGTCGGCGGGCCTGCGGCCCTCTATTGGCCAGCAGGCTGGCTCCTACAGTGGGGCAAGAGCGCACGACCACATCAGTTCGACTCACACCCGAGGAGCTTCCCTGCAGAGTGCGAGAAACAGCGCGGTGGTATGATGTTCGACAACAATCAATCATGAGACATCATGATGCGTTCAACCTTGACCATTGACCCCGACGTGGAGCAACTGTTGCGAGACGCGGTGGCGCAGACCAAAAAGCCATACAAAGTGGTTGTCAACGACGCCCTGCGACGTGGTTTGAGCGTTGCAGAGCCAGCACCGACGCGTCCGTTCAAGATTGAGCCACTGGCGCTCGGATGGAACGCGACCCTTGATCCGACGGGTTTCAATCGGCTGCTCGATCAGCTGGCTGTGGAGGATCTGGCCGAGGTGCAAAGGGCACTCTCACCAAACACAGGGCTGAGGGCTGAGGGCTGAGGGATCAGGAAAAGCTGGCAACATCGAGGTCATTGGTGTTTGGTGCGCAAGCGCACCGATGCGGGGCGACTGGACTCCTCCCGAAAATCCCACAGCAATGATCATCGTCGACACCAATCTGCTCATCTATGCCTATAACCGGGACGCCCCCATGCATGCGGCGGCGGCGGAATGGTTGGAGGCTGTGTTGAGCAGTGAGGAGGTCGGGCTGCCGGAGGTGGTGCTGGTCGGATTCATTCGGATCGTCACGCAGCCGCGCATCGTGCCGCATCCGATCTCTCCCGCACAGGCCATTGCGCTGGTGGAGAGTTGGTTGGCGCTGCCCAACGTCAGATTGCTGCTGACTACACCTGAGAGCTTCAGACGTTGCCTGGATGCGATCCGGGAGGCAGGCGTGGCTGGCAATCTCTGCACCGACGCGCAGATCGCCGCGCTGGCGACGATCTACCGGGCGACTGTGGCCACTGTGGACACCGACTTTCAGCGGTTTGCGGGATTGAAGTTGCTCAATCCGCTCAAGTCTTGAGCTGTCAGGGCACTGAGCCAATATAGAGCACGACTGCTGAGCGCAGCGAAAGCCATGGCCAAAATCGGCCGCACCACGAAAAAGGCCGCCCCGCGAGGGGCGGCCCCGAGTCGTTCATGCGCCAGTCCATCAGTTCAATAGTTGTAGTTGCTCTCCATCGCTTCAAAGAAGGACCCACATTCGTTGGACCAGGCACTGGCGTAGGCGTACAAGTTCAGCAGCGGAAGGCCATTTCCCACGACACCGGCCCCAGCGTCGATGCTTGCGAATACTCCGACAGGGATGAAGTTGTATTCTGAATCGTCGAACCCGGCACTACCACCAGCCGTTGAATACTTCAACGATGCGAAACTGTAGATGTTCTTTGTCGCATTGTTCGCCCCCGGGTTATTCATCTCGAAGTAGCTGTACGCATAGGCGTTGCTGTTGATGGCCGAAGTCTCAAGACCCCAAGTAAGCGCGTTGTTGCAGAGCGGTCCGCTTCGCTCCGCTTTTGCCATTGGAGACGATTGCAGGAACGTCATAATATCGTCAACTGCCGTCTTAAGCTTTAATGCATCGCCATCGTAGAACGGAACCTCGCCGGACTTTGTCACTTCCACCACTTGTCGAAGTCGCTCGGACAGCCTCTCAAGCTGATGGAGGGCCCCGGGAATACCAGTAAAATATGTGTGCGTCGTCTGGTCGCTGTCGCTCTTCTGATAGACCCCCTCGTGAATTCTTATCCAGCCTGCGTCGGCCGTCGGCTCGAACCCTCGTTTGATTACCTCCGCGGACAGAGAACTCGTGAGAAGGATGAGTCCAGCCAAGCTGGCTGCAAGCGTGACGGTCGGGCCGATTATTCGTTGCATGGTGATCTCCTCTTTCATCGTTGCCACGCGAAATTTGCGCGGACTTCGATTCTGCGTTGCAAATATTTACATAGTGTGACGGCAGCAAAAAAGCCGCCCCTCGCGGGGCGGCTTCAAGCATCATCCATGGCGCCTTGCCGGGAACCTCCCGGCGGGGTTTCCTAGCTAACGGATCAATCCCGACCGATCAAGCTCAAACAGCGTGGTCTCAAACATGGTCGGTCGAGATTCTGGCGATCAGTTGTTCGGAATGTTTACGGTCCAGCCGGCGTACCAGCGATCGTTCGGTCCGGCAAACGCACCCTTGTAAGGCACCGGAGCGAAGAACGGATCGGACGGAACCTGATTGCCTTCGAGGAAGGGCGAGGCCGCCGTCGGCAGGATGCCGTTCAGCAGAGGCGCGCCGACCTGGTTGCCGTTGCCGGCGTTGTACCAGGCGCTGACCGCAAAGGGATCGGCCGAGTTGTCTTCGAAGGGGCCTGCAACGCATTCACCGACGAAGGAGTTCTGGATCGTCAGACCCGGGCCCTGCGCGGTCGCGCTGCCGGCCTGGGCGAAGGTGGCGGCGTCATCGATGTTGATGCAGCGATCGGCATAACCGGTCAGCACCAGACCGCGGAAGGTGCCCGCGGTGCCACGACGGATGCGCATGGCCTCACCACTGGCGGCCGCGGGATTGCCCACCATCGTCACGTTGGACACGGTAGGATTGGTTCGCGGCAAGGTGTCCGGCGCATTGCGATTGTTGTCAATCTCGAAGCCGTGCGGGTCATTGGTGAAGTTGCCGCCGGGTTCACCTTGCAGCGAGAACAGGAACTGCAGCCGGCCGCTGTAGCCCTGATCCATGTCGAAGCAATCATCGGACATGTTGGTGCAGACCAGATACTTGCCATCCACCGAGCCGCCGAACCACTCGAAACCGTCGTCATCGCCGTGGTCGACCTGGATGTGGCTCATGTAGGTGCCGGAACCCACACCCAGCATGGTCAGCGAGTTCAGCTCCTCATCGGGAGCAACCGCCTGCCCGGCGTAGAGAATCTGGACGTACTGCAGCGAGCCGGAGTTGTCATCCAGCTGGGTGCCGCCGTACTGAATCGAGGGAATGGCCTCGAAGGCGCACAGCTGACCGCCGCTGGCGATGTTGCAGGTCGAGCGACCGGCAATCACCAGGCCCGCCCAGGAGGCCTTGACCTTTTCCGGACCGGTGAAGACGATCGGCGCGTTGGCCGTGCCGTTGGCGTAGATGCGACCACCCTGCAACACGGCGAGGAAGTTGGGCTGGGCCTGATTGGTCGAGCCTTCCAGCGTCACGCCCGGAGCAATGGTCAGCACGCCGCCATCGACGACGTTGACCTGACCTTCGATGATGTACTTCTTGCCGGCGGGCAAGAACAGATTGCCCTCGATGTTGCTGGGCAAACGGCAGTCGTTGCCAACCGCGGTGGTCGTGGCCGGGCAAGCCTGGGCAAAATCGACCGTGGTGCAGACCCGGGACTGGGGTACACCGGCGAAGGTCGACAGCGGCGAATAGCTGAAATTGACGTCGGCAAGACCGCTGTCGGGATTCATGTCGAGTTCGATCTCGATGTTGGAGCAGCTGTTCAGGCGCAGGGTGGCGTTTCCGACCGCCGCATTGGTCGGCGGGCTGAAGGGATTGCCGAAACTACCGCCGCTGAATCGCAGCACGGGCAGGTTAGTGAATTCGGTCCGACCCTCGATCAGCTGGCCGGCCGCGGTCTGGAAGGTGACCCAGGTCGCCCGACCTTCCGCGTCGTAGGTGAAGGCGATGCCGAAGAAGGTGCCGCCATCAGGATCTGCGTTGGGGATAAAGTCGACCATCACGCCGCGACCCGGTGCCGCCGGGTCAAAGTAGGCGCCATCCAGGCCATCATTCAAGAGCACGCCTGCTTGAGCGGCGCCACAAAAGCCGAACAAGGCGGCGGCGAGCGCGGTCTTGCGGGTACTGAACTTCATAGTTGAATCCTCATTGATTCTTGGGGCGGGCGCGCCAGACGCCCACTGGCCCTGACACGAGCCGCATACGTTACGAATATTTGATGACAGTTGGACTACACGCATCGCTACGAGCGAAGCCTTGCTACGAGCGTAGCCCTGCTACATGCGCCACTCGAGCGAGAAGGCAACTTCGCGGCCCTTGTTGTAGGTTCGGGCCACCTCATCGCCGATCTTGAACTCAGCGGCCGGATCAAGCAGATTTCGCAGGCGCAGCTTGGCCTTCCAGCCTTCGCCCCAGGGCAGTTTTGCGCTGAAGGTGAAATCCACCTGATGGAAGGGTTGCTCGTAGGTATCGGGGCGACCGGAGACGCCTACCTGGGAGATGCGCTCACCCGACACGTTGTAGAGCAAGGTCGCCTCGATATCCCCATCGGCCGGCAGATAGGAAAGGCTCATATTGGCGACATAGGGCGACTGACCCTGAAGGGGGCGGGACGTGTTGGTCACAATGCCTGGAGTGTCACCGAGATCGATCTCCGACTCGATCCGGGCATAGTTCAAACCGATAAAGACGTCCTGCCACGGCAGGCTGCGTCCGAAGCTCGGCATGAAGCGCGAGGATTCCAGACCTGCCATGCTTCGATAGTAGTCAATTTCTACACCGCTATTGGTTGCCGACTCGGCGTTGAATATGCGCAGCAGTCGGCCGGAAGCCGGCGACTCCACCAACTCGATCGGGCTGTCGAAGGTCTTTCGGAAATACGCGACGGACAAACTTTCCGTGGCCGAGAAGTAGTATTCCCAGCGAAGGTCCAGATTATTGATCTCGGTCTGCCGCAGATCCGGGTTGCCTTCCACCCGGACATCTAGCAGTGGATCGATGAAATTGGCTGGCGATTGCTCCCGGATATCCGGACGCGCGAGTGAATCACCATAAGCCAGCCGTACCTGCGCCTTGTCCGAATAGGCCCAGGTCAGCGTGGCGGCAGGTAGCAGACTGCGTTCGTCCACGACACCGATTTGAGGGGTGGGATTGACGACAAAAGGCTGCAGCGTCACGACCTCCTGAAAAATCTCCTCCTGACGCGCGCCCAGATAGAGACGGAAGTCGCCCCAGTAGGCATCGGTACTGAGGTAGAGGGCGTCCAGATCCACCGAAGCGCTATACGAGTCGGTAGTCTGGCTGCGGTCCTGCAGGCGGAACTGCCCGGGACCGGGACCGATCGTGGTGCTGTTGTACACCTCTTCCAGGCTGTCGGTATTGAACCTGGAGCCGCCGATGAATCGAAAGCGGCGGATACTGGAATCGCGTTCACGGCGCAGAATACTCGCGCCCGCTCCGAAGCGGGCACCGATTCCGTCGCGGAACTCCTTTTCCCAGAGCAGGTCCAGCTTGTACTCATCGGCATCGTCCTGCAGGCTTTCAAAGCGCTGCTCGTTGCCGAAGGTATCGACCCTGAACTGTCCCGTATCCTCGTTGAAGGCGAAGCGCTCGACTCTCACGTTGGGCGCCTCGCGCGACGCCTTCGCGGTGGAGTACTGCCAGTCGACGACGAAATTACCCAGTACGGGCAGACTGTGCTTGCCATTGAGCTGACCCAGCTGCAGCTCGTTCTCGATCCACTGAAGGGTCGCCAATCGCTCGAAGTTGCCCGAACCCAGTACGCCCTCGTCAGTCTGGACCTCGTCGGTGGTCTGGCGCAGTCGAATCAGATTCAGATTTACCTGGTGTCGTTCACCGTAGGTGAAACCGGCCGAGCCAAAAAGGCTGCTGTCCACGGCGCGCTCGGTCTGGGTTCGCTCAAAGAACTCGTTTGCCGCGAGGCCTGCGTTGGTCGCGGCATAGAAAGTGCGTTCCTCCTCCCGAATATCCCAGCTCTGCGCATGGCGCAGGCCGGCGATGTAGCCCAACGACCACTCGCCATCACTGAAGTTGAAATCATCGCCAATCGCCAGTGCAAGCGAGCTGTCCGGGCCAATGCTCTTGGTGCGGGTGTCATAACCTTTCGCCGCCAGGGCCCGGCCCAGGTCGGCCAGCTCCTGCGGCGGCAGAGGCCGGCTGGGATCGAAACTCAGCAAACCCGGCGGGGCGGCCCGCGTCCCGT
>JBGTIE010000741.1:0-14053 GCA_041745855.1 Lysobacterales bacterium
GGCGACGACCTGGCCGGGATGAATACCCCAGCTCAGGGTCGGCCGGATCTCGCGCGCATCGATCCGAACGACGCGATCGAACTCGGCTTCATCGTCACTCGCCAACTGGCGCCACTCAAACAGCGCGCGCGTCCAGGCTGCGCCGCGCGGCGCGTAGCGGCGCCCTTCGAGCCAGTCGAAGGTGGTCTGGTCGGGCGCGATCAGGCCACAGCGGGCACCAGCTTCGATCGACATGTTGCACAGCGTCATGCGCTGTTCCATCGACATCGCCCGCACGCTGCTGCCGCGGTACTCGATCGCGTAACCGCGACCACCGCCGACGCCGATCTCGCCGATCACATGCAGGATCACATCCTTGGCGTCGACGCCCAGCGCGAGCGGGCCGTCGATTTCGATCGCCATCGTCTTGGGTCGCCGCTGCAGCAGGCATTGAGTGGCCAGCACATGACCGACCTCGGTCGTGCCGATACCGAAGGCGATCGCGCCAAAGGCACCGTGGGTGCTGGTGTGCGAGTCGCCGCAGACGAGCGTCATGCCGGGCCGGGTCAGGCCCAGTTCCGGCCCCATCACGTGGACGATGCCACGGTGGCTGGACCCCCAGTCCTCCAGCGCGATGCCGTGGGCGCGGCAGTTGCTGCGTAGCGTCTCGACCTGCTGTTCGGCCTCATGCGTGACCCAGGCACGCTGGCCATCCGGCGCGGCAGCCAGGGTCGGGGTGGAATGATCGATCGTCCCATGGGTGCGATCGGGCCGGCGCACGCTCAGGCCGCGCCGGTTCAGCTCGGCGAAGGCCTGCGGGCTGGTCACCTCATGGATCAGGTGCAGATCCACATACAGCAAGCCGGGTCTGTCGGCCGCTTCGGCCTCGACCTCATGCGCATCCCACAACTTGTCAAACAGCGTCCTTGCAGTCATCTCGCTCATTATCAGGCCACCACCTCTGCCGCGACCGCCGCGATCGTCGCCGGCTCGTCCTCGGTCTCGATTCCGGCCTGCCGCTCGAAACGCCGCGCGGCGCGGTTGATTGCGTCCAGATAGGCCATTGCGCTGGCTTCGATCACATCGGTGCTGACACCGCGGCCATGGAAGCTCTCACCTTGTGCCTGCACCCGCACATCGGCCTGGCCCTGCGCGTCGGTGCCGGCCGAGACGCTGCGAACCTGATAGTCGATCACTTCGCCTTCGATGCCGACGACCCGTGCAATGGCGCGGAAGGCTGCATCGACAGGGCCATCGCCGACTGCCGCCTCGCGCACGTTGCGTCCGTCCTCGTGCTGCAAGGCCACCGACGCGATCGGCACCGAATCAGTCCCGGTGGCGCTGTGGATCTGCAGACCGACCAGGGTCCACGGTCGCTGTGCTTCCGGATCGTGACCCATCGCCAGCGCCTCCAGATCGCTGTCGTAGACTTCCTGCTTGCGATCAGCCAGGCGCTTGAAGGCACTGAAGATGCGGTCCATCCCGGCCTCTTCCGGCTCCAGACCCAGCCGCTTCAAGCGCTCGCGCAACGCATGCCGGCCGCTGTGCTTGCCCAGCACCAGGTTGCTGCGCGGAAAACCGACATCTTCCGGCGCCATGATCTCGTAGGTCTCGCGGCGCGCGATCACGCCGTGCTGATGAATCCCGGACTCGTGGGCGAAGGCGTTCTCGCCCACCACCGCCTTGTTGCGCGGCACCGCCTGCCCGGTCAGACCGGAGAACAGCCGCGAGGTGGCATACAGCCGGGTGCTGTCGACGCCGCACTGCAGCCGATACTTCTCGGCCCGCGTGCGGATCGCCATCACGACCTCTTCCAGCGCCGCGTTGCCGGCACGCTCGCCAACGCCGTTGATCGTGCACTCGACCTGCCGCGCACCGGCCTCGACCGCAGCCAGCGAATTGGCCACCGCCAGCCCCAGATCGTTGTGGCAATGCGCCGACAGGATCACGCCCTCGATACCACGCACCTCGCGCCTGAGCCGGGTAAACAGCGCCTTGATCTCCTGCGGCGTCGCGTAGCCGACCGTGTCGGGCACGTTCAGGGTGGTCGCGCCGGCCTCGATCACCGCTTCGAAGATCTCGATCAGATACTCAGGCTCAGTGCGCAGCGCGTCCTCGGCGCTGAACTCGACCTCCTGACACAGGGCGCGGGCCGTCCGAACCCCCTTCACCGCCGCCTCGATCACCTGCGCCCGGCTCATCTTCAACTTGTACTCGCGATGGATCGGGCTGGTTGCAATGAAGGTGTGGATGCGCCGGTTCGGATTACTCTCCAGCGCCCGCGCCGCCGCTGCCAGATCGCCGCCATTGCAACGCGCCAGTGCCGCGATGGTTGGACCATGGATTTCATGGGCGATGGTCTTGACCGCCTCGAAGTCCCCGGGGCTGGCGGCCGGGAAACCGGCCTCGATCACGTCCACCTTGAGTTGCGCCAGGCCGTGCGCCAGCCGGATCTTCTGGTGCGTGCTCATGCCGAAACCGGGCGCCTGCTCGCCGTCGCGCAGGGAGGTGTCGAAGATGATCAATCGATCGGGGTTGGTCGCTTGCTTGCTCATGGTCAGATCGCTCGGGTTGCCAGGGGATGTCGGGAGTACTGGATCGTGGTCGGAGTTGATTCTCGGGGCCCAGAAAACGAAAAACCCCGCCCTCGTTGCCGGGGGCGGGGTTTTTGCGAACGTTCTGGTGCTGTTACACGCTCGCTAAACCGCGCCCCCGGATCGAAGGAGGAGCAGAAGGAGCGCGCTGATGACAGCGGCAGTCAGAACCAGCACCGGCATGCGGGGCAGCGCACGCACGTCTTCATCCTTGCGGATAACGCGAGTGGCGACGACCTGGCGGCTGGATGACTTCATGGGTCAGGAAGCTAGCAGAATTTTTGCGGTGCAGCAAGAGGCGAGGGCCCAGGGCACAGGGCCCAGGGCCCAGAAGAGCCGGGGTCTGGCGCGAGGCTGTCGGTGAGCTCCGCGAACGGCGTCTTTGAGGGCCGAGGGCTCAGGGCTCAGGGCCCAGAAGAGCCGCTGCGCGCTAAAGATGTGGGTGAGCTCCGCGAACTGCATCGTTGAAGTTCGGCGCATTACGAACGTAGGCCCCAAGCAGGGCCACGGGACACAATCCAGCGCCAATCTTGAGGCGACATCTGCTCGGGGTCGGGGTCGGAATCGGTATCGGTATCGATTCATTGCCCGGGGTATGCCGCTGCCTCCCCGTAGATCGTGTCGCCACACCCCGTTGCTTGATGGCTTCCAGACAGCTCAAGTCGTTGGCGGGGTCAATGCTCTTGCCGTCGCCCTCGATTCCGAATCCGATACCGATTCCGACCCCGACTCCCGGCTTTGCAGGACTTGAGCCCAGAAGAAAGCGCGCAAAGGAAGTTGCCACTGGGCCCTGAGCCCTGTGCCCTGGGCCCTGCTCGACCGAAGCCTGATCGGTTCACGCTGGCGCCATCAATCCGGGACCACCACCACCTTGCCGATCACTCGGCGTTCGGCCAGGTCGCGCAGGGCCTTGGGGACTTCGGCCAGGCTGTACTGGCGCGAGATCCTTGGACGCAGCGTTCCCTTGGCGACCCAGCCCATCAACTCGGCCATGCCGCGGGCGTTCTGGGCCGGTTCGCGGCGGGCGAACTCGCCCCAGTACACGCCGACTATGCTGGCGCCCTTGAGCAAGGGCAGGTTCAACGGCAGGCTCGGCACCTCGCCATCGGCGAAACCGATCACCAGATAGCGACCGCGCCAGGCGATAGAGCGCAGCGCGGTCTCTGCGTAACGGCCACCGACTGGATCGAAGATCACATCCGGGCCACGCCCGTCGGTCAGCCGCTTGAGCTCGGCGCGCAGATCGACGTTGACATAGTCGATCACCTCGTCCGCACCGTGCTCCAGACAGGCGGCACGCTTTTCTTCGCTGGACGCGGCCGCGATGACTTGCGCTCCGATCGCCTTGCCGATTTCCACAGCCGCCAGCCCCACGCCGCCCGCCGCCCCCAGCACCAACAGGGTTTCACCGGCCTGCAGTGCGCCACGATCCCGTAGCGCGTGCCAGCTGGTGCCGTAGGCGAGGACGAATGACGCTGCCAGCGGCATCGGCACGCCGGGTGGCAAGGGCATGCACAACGCCGCGTCGACCACTACAGCCTCGGCGAAACCGCCAATCATGCACAAGGCAGCGACGCTCTGGCCCAGCTCCAGTCCCGTCACGTCCTCGCCCACCGCATCGATCGTGCCTGCGACCTCGGCTCCGGGGGTGAATGGCAGCGGCGGCTGCATCTGATACTTGCGCTGCACGATCAACAGGTCCGGGAAATTGACCCCGGCCGCGGCAATCCGGATCCGTACCTGCCCCGGCCCCGGCTCGGGCAGCGCAACCTCATTCAGCTGCAAGCCCTCCGGCTCACCCCAGGCGACACATTGAACAGCTCGCATCGGACACTCCAGATCCGGATAGAGGCTGGAATCTAGCAGTTCTGCTGGAGCGGATGCTGGGGTGCGAGGCGAACCTGCGGCTCCGACTTGCACGCCCAGCGATGAAGTCGGGAGTCGGGAGTCGGGAGTGCGCATCGTGGAGAGGTTCGCTCTTCCTACCACTTCAATGTCCGTAGCTGACGCACTCCTGATGTTGCTTTGGCTGTTACTCCCAACTCCCGACTCCCAACTCCCGACTAAGGAGCGGCCCCCGCCACGATCTCATCAAGTTTCTGCGAGGCCCGTCAGCTGACCTGCACCCCGCACCCGCCTACGTCCCCGTCGCCACCGACCCCAACTCCCGGCAGATCTCGCGCAGTGTGAAGGCGCGGGCGCGGCGGGCGAGTCGGACTACAGCCACCAGCAACAACAGGCCCAGCCGATCGTTCGGCATGTTGCGCAGGCGGTTGTCGAGGGAATTACGGGCGCGTACGGCCCCGATCATCACACTCAGGCTGTCACAGGCGGCAGTCGTGCCGACCCGCTCGGCGAGTACCCCGTACAGCGCCACGCCCGAGCGTAATGGCGCATGGCGGTCATCGGCATCATCCGGCTGCCAACGCGCTACCTGGGCGAACTGCAGCAATAGCGCGATCCGTCCCTGGAAGCGCAACGCCTCCGGTAACAACTCCAACACCTCGATCAGATCCAGTCGCGGCGTCTGCGGCCAGGGGAGTGGTGCCGATCCGCCAGCGGCCGTCGGCGCCGAATCATTCAGCGTGGCGGCCGTGACTGGGCGCAACTGCAGCAGGCCGGCCCGACATGGGTCCACCGCGACCGTCGCGAGCGTGCCACCGCGATGCAGGATATGCCCCGCCAGTTGCCGAACCGCCGGATCACGTTGCACAGGCGAGATTTCGCCGGCAATCCACAGCTGGCAGTCTTCGACCCGTTCCAGCCGACCGGAGCCGCCGGCACGGGCATCGATGCTTTCGAAACCCAGCGCTATGCCGGGCGCATCGTCCCTGAGCTTGGGCGTCAGCCAAACCGTCGGCCAGTGCTCGGCGCGCGCCGTTGGGTCGCCCTGCAACAGCAGCACCCGACTGCGCAGCGTCCGGTTCAATACGCCCGGGACCGTCTCGTCGTTGTGGATCTGCAATTGATCGGCGATCTCCCGCAACACCGGTGCGCCGTTGCGCTGACGACCGATCGAGGTGCGTGGCCTGGCAATACTGCTCATGAGCTCTTCCGTTCGTGATCCAATATCAACCAACGCGTAGTGCGGTGATGGAATCGATCATCTGCCCCTGAACTGTCACCAATACCGCCGCCAACCAGGCTCAAGACCGGCCTCCACCCGCCGCGCCACCGCCCTGCTCCTCGCCGCCCTCGAGAAAGGCACCGCCTCCACTGATCGTGGTGTACAGAACCATCGAGATGCCGTCGCCAGCGCGTTGGATCAGAATCCGAAGGCTGTGGCCCTGATCGGTGATGACGCTGTCGTCGATCGTCGTGCCGTTGCCGTCGATCGCGACGTAGTAGTAGTAACTACCCTCGACGAAGCGGGTGAACTCTACGCAGGCCTGGCCGGGCACGTCGGTGGGGATGATCAGGATGTAATCACCGGGCGCCGCGTAAGCCTTGTAGCCGTGGATCTCCCGATAGGAATCCAGCTGCCAGGCACCGGCCAGTGGAACCGCCTTGTGACTCCCAGAGGATTCCGGACAGCCAGTGGTCACGGCCAACGCGACGCCGCCAGTGCCCAGCATCAGGGCGCAGGCCAAGCCGCGCAAAAGGACGGTACGGCGGAAGTTGAGCTTGCTCATGAGTCGGCTCCAGGTGGTGGGTGCGTTCACCTGGGTACTGTCTCAAGGGCGCAAAATCTCTCACCCTGGGCTCAAATCGATTGTGTTTTAAGAAGAATCGGCTAGGGCTGCGCGCTCGCCATATAGCCAAGTGTGGCAGCCGGCTTTGGATCAGCCACGGGCAGCCCTTGCCAGAGCTGGAATCCGGCCCACCAGTAAGGCGCCTTCCAGCGCTCCTGGCTGCGCATCCGTGCCTGCGCCTGAGCTAACGCG
This sequence comes from Lysobacterales bacterium, assembly GCA_041745855.1. GTDB lineage: Bacteria > Pseudomonadota > Gammaproteobacteria > Xanthomonadales > SZUA-5 > JAWLAT01. Next base: position 6,458 of record JBGTIE010000741.1, read on the forward strand.
ACGGCAGGAGGCTGGCCCTCGGTCAGATGCGCTACGTAGAACAGTCGCATGAACTCGGCGGTGCCCCGATCGTCCACCGGCCACGCGCTGGCCAGCACCTGCCCGGCGCCAGCCGCAAGAAAGCTCTGCGCGAAACTCAGGCCCATCTCGCCCACACCGCCCAATGCGGTTCGGCAGGCACTGAGCACGACCAACTCGGCCCGGATCTGCTGATGGCGCAGGTGTCCCATCGGGATCTGGGCCTCGGGCCCGGCGCCGAAGGCGAGCAACTCCAGCGAGGACCATTCCGGCGCGGGCCAGGCATGACCGGCAATATGGATCAATCGCCAGGAAGACTCCGGACCGAGGCTGCTGAGACTTCGAGCGGCACCGAGTCCCGCCTGATGCTCCACCTGAGCGACGTCGAACATGGACTTGATGACGGCCACCTCAGCGCCCACGGCAGGCAACCGCTCCCAGGTCGAATCAGGCCCTGCAGCGGATCCGGTTTCGGCCTGCAGGATCAGCACCCGAGTGGGAACGGCGCGGCCTGCGGTCGTGCTCTGGAACGCCTCGGCCGACAAACGCAGCACCACCGCGTCTGGGCCCGTCGCTTGCAGCAGCAGTTCCAGCGGCAACTGCTCCATGCCGGGCCCCGGCAGAAAGCGTACCTCGCCTGCGCCAGCGATGTCGGCGAGAGGCGCACTGATCAAGCCAGCCAGGTGGTCCAGGCGTGCATGCAATGCGCCGACGCCGAGCGGATCCTGGCGACCCAATCCGCGCGCCACGCTCGTCAAGGCCGAGCGGATCTGCGCCGCCGAGCCGAGCCGGTGCAACGATAAACGATCGGCTCGTACGACCAGGGCCACCGATTGCGGTTCGTCACCCAGCAGCACCAGCATGACCTGATCGATCGCCATGCCGGCCTGCAGCTGACTCAAGCTGGGCCAGGGTGTGGGCGCACGCTGGCGCTCAGGTTGTTCGAGCCCCAAGCGGAGACTTTCGGCACGTCGGGCCGTCTGGAAGTCGAACGCCAACGAAGCACTGGCCGGCATCAGCAATGTGCGCAAGCGGTGATAGTCCGCCGGTTGAGATGCTTCGGACTCCCGTTCACCGATTGCCCAGCTACGCTCGGCATCCAGGCGCTGCCACAACCATTGGGCCCGGGCCGAATCATCCAGATCCGGCGCCAATGCACCTGCAGCAAGGGCCCCGCCACCCGCTGAACGCAGGCGCGAGCGCAGTCCGGCGTCTTCATCGGCGCTCAACTGACGCCGCAACTGGAAAGCCAGCCGGTCTGCCTGTACGACGCGCTCCCGCGCCCGGGACCAGTCCCCCAGCTCCAGTTCCAGGCGCGCCTGGCTATGCAGCAACCGATACTGCCATTCCTGCAAATCTCCCGAACTGGCCAGGTCCAGCGCTTGTTCCAGATGTCCTTGCGCCAATTGCGCCGGACCAAGTTCGCCCAGCAGGCTCAATGCGCCGACTTCCTCTTCGACCAGCGCCAGCTGCCGCGACATCGCCAGCGCACCGTGGGCAGCCTCGACCGCGAGCGTCGAATTCCCCAGACTGGCCAGGGCCTTGCCCTCGCCCAGCCAGGCGCGCACATAGGCATAGTCGTCCTTCGCCTTCCCGGCACTCGCTCGCGCCGACGCGTACAGTTCAGCCCGACGCTGCAGATCCGTCTCCAGATCCGCTGCGGCCAATTGCAAGCGGACCGAGTCCGTCATGCCCTTCAGCAAGGCCGGTGTGGCGAGAACAGCGCGGAGCTGTTCGTTTGCCCGCGTCGTTTGTCCCAGGACGGCCAACGTGGCCACCGTGACGCGCGTCAAATGCCCCAACAACCAGTCGTTTTCGATCTTCGCTGCCTCCGACTGGCCACGAATTGCCTGTGTCAATGCCTCGGAGTAGCGTCCCGTGTCGAGCAACGCCCATGCCAGGTGCATACGCACCAGAGCGGTCGCAAACTCCCGTTCCGACGGCGCAAGACCGTGTTGCAGGTCCACCGCGCGTTTGAGGACGGCTATCGCCTGCTCGCTCTGACCGGCTGCGCTGAGGGCCGAGGCCAGATTCGTGAGCACTCTGCCGCGATGCTCGACAATGCCGGCATCCGCATATGCCGAATCGGCCTTTTGCAGGCAATCGGCTGCGGCGCGCATGTCGCCCTGGGCATGCAGTGGCAGACAGCCGTTGTTGCGGCTCAAGGCCAACTGATAGGCATCGCCGGCCGCCAGTGCCGCGCTCTGCGCGCGATCGAACTGGACTTTCGCCAGCTCATGACTGCCTTGCCGGTACAGCGCATAACCCAGGCCATCCGTCAGACGCGAAACGGTGCTGTGATCATCTGCGTCCACCGCAACCAGCGCCGGGCGGTAGACTGCTTCGGCAGCGGCCCAGTCGCCCAGGCGCGAGTGCAACTGACCGACGCGGTAGCTCAGCGCGATCCAGCGGTCGCTGCCTTCGCGTCGATGCAGGTCCAACGCCTGACGGTAAAGCTTCAGAGCTCGCTCGGAGGTCGCCCGGTCGCCTTCGATGGCGAGCTCGGCGGCCGCGCTTTCGAGCGCCAGGGCTCGCCGCTCGATCGGGTTGAACTGATCATCGATGCGCTCCCACTGCCAGCGGACTTGGCCTGAGGGCGCTTGCGCAAGCAGCGGTACCAGCCGGACTCGATCCGGCCGCGGGCGATCTGCCGGCAGCAACAGTACCTGCTCGCCCCAACGTCGGCCCGGTGCATTGGCCTGCCGCTCGGCGCCTTCGCTGCTCCAGCTCAGTTTCAGGTCGATACCGGTTTCAGTGATTCGCAGCAGCAAGTCACCCTGCTCGTCGGGCACGATCAATTCGAGTCGGTCCGCAGGGCCGATGACACGCTCGCCGGAGCGCTCGGAAACAGACGCAAGCGCGCTCCCGGCCAGGCCGCAGCCACCGATGATCGCCCCCAACAGCACCCACTTGACAACGACTGTGCTCACGCCCACAGCTTGCACCAGTCGGCGCCCCAACGGAAGTCGTCTAGTCGACTTGCTCGGCAAGCACTTCGAAGGGGAACGCCCGTGCCGGCGCGCCGTCAGCGTCCACCATCAGGCGATAGGTGCCTGGTTGCAGCCGCGCCAACGGCAGCAGCACCGAAGCATCTGGCCCGTCCAGCGACCACGTCCCGCCCCCCGCCAGCACCGTGGCTTCGCCGGCCGGACCCACCAGACTGAGCTGGCGTGATGCCACTGGCATGTCACCGAGCAACTCGGTCGAGATGCTGAGCCGAACCCAGGCGATGTCATGCCGCTTGCGCAACAGGGGTGCAGCCTCGTCCTGCAAGGAGCGCAGCGGCCCAAGGTGGATGACCGGTATGCCGAGTTGCACCCGTCCAAGCGCGTTGAGCTGTTGCTGCAGCATTCCGACCTCGGTCGATAGCTGACTGTGCGCCCGTAGCTGATAGTGCGCCCACCAGGCGCCCGGAATACCGGCGGCCAGTGCGCCCAGCCCCGCCGCCAGGGCCAACGGGAGACGAGTGTGCTGCGCTCGCCGCGGCAACTCCTGTCGAGCGGGCTGTGACCTCACCAGTTCGCGCAAGGCATAGGCATCGCGCACCTGGGCCTGCAGTTCAAGGCTGGCAATCATGTCCAGCTCAAAGCGCTGGAGTGATGCGGCGTCCAAGCGGCCGGCCAGATACTCCTCGATGCGAGGATCTGCCGGAGCCAGATCGAGTCTTGCAATCTTTGCGTTCATGCCCGCCTAACTGTCCCGAGGGAGCAAAATCTCTCACCTGTTCGGCAAAAAATCATGGATTGGTTCACAATTTGACTCAATTCGGTCATTTGATTGGCCAGTTTGGGTTTCGGTTGAATCGGCCTGCTGGTATGGAACTGGCGAACCGATACACCACTATTCCAGCCACTGTTCGAGCAGTTTGCGCAGGCGCTGGCGGGCGCGGAACAAAACCCGATCATAGTGCGCCGAGTCCAGCCCGAGTATCTCGCAGGTCTCGAGTTTGTCCGCTTCTTCGAGATAGTGACGCCGCAGCAGTTTGCGATCGCGCGGTTGCGACAGACTCGCCAGCACGCTCTGAAGCATCTGGTTCCGCTGTGCCATGTCGAACTCGGCCAGCGGGTCGCTGCTGCCATGCAGGTGCTCCTCGTCTTCGTCATCGAGCGAGCCCATCGCCTGACGCCGCTCGGTACGTGAATGGGTCCGCTGCAGATTCAAGGCTGTCACATAGAGGAATCCATCGAATCGCTCAGGGTGGTCCAGCGAGCCCTCGCGGACTCGTCGCAGAGACACCAGCAAGGTCTCCTGCACCAGGTCATCGGCTTCGGCGGCACTGCAGCCGCGGCGCCGCAGGATCATCCAGAGGGCGAAACGGGTGCTGGCAAAAAGTTCCTGTTCGGCTTGCCGGTCCCCCCCGCGGATGCGACCGAGCAACGCCGTCAGTTGGGCCGCCCGTTCTGGATCGACCAGATCGGAAACCTCTCCACCTGCGGGGCGCAAGGTCCCTTTCATGCTTCTACGGCCAATCTTCCGCGTCGGACATCGACCCGCAACAGCAGCAACCCTCCCAACACGAAAAACACTCCCGTGGCCAACAATGCGAGGCGGTGGTTGCCATCGCTGAGCCAGCTTAGACTGCCATAAGCGAGCGGACCGATGATCATCGACAGTTTCACCGCCACGCCCCAGAAGCCGAAGACCTGGGCTTCCCGCTCGATCGGACACAGGTAGGCAACCAGCGCCCGACCGGCCGACTGCGATGCGCCCAGACACAGGCCAGCGAGATTGGCGGCCCACCACAGGGCCCCGGCGGCCGGATCCTGCGCAAACAGGAGCAGGGCCAGCAGCCAGCCACCCAGGGTCAGGCCCAGTGCGAGTCGATGACCAAAGCGGTCGGCCAGCGGACCGAGCGCGAACGCGCCGACGGCGGCACTGATGTTGACCACCAGGATCAGCTGGATGCTCTCGGCCGGGGTAAAGCCCAGAGCCTCCTGAGTGTAGATGGCGGCCACCGTGATGACGGTGCCCACACCCGCCTGATAGGCGACGATGCAATACAGCAGCGCGCGCAGATCGGGCAGGTCGCGCAGGGCCGCCCAGCCGCGCAACGGATCGGACTGGAGCTTGGTGGCGGCCGCAGTAGCAGGTTCATGAAATTTTCGGGCTAGAACCGCCGGGCTGCGCTCGCGCAGCAGCAGGAAGGTTGGCAGTGCCGCAAGCAGGAACACGCCTGCGGTGATCAGCATGCATTCGCGCACGGCTTGCGCCGTTTCGCCCGGCGGGGCCATCTGGATCCAGGCCAGGCATAGCCCGAGCACGCCCATGCCGCCCAGGTAACCCAGACCCCAGCCATAACCGGACAAGCGTCCGAGTGCTTTGGGCCGAGCCAGTTCCGGCAGGAACGCCGCAATCAGGTTCTCACCGACGCCGAAGGCAAAGTTCGACAGCGTCACCAGCGCCAGTGCCAGCAGGATCTCGCCCGGCCCGACGCCCGCCAGGGCGGCGGTCGCCGACACGCACAGCACGCTGCTGTAGAGCAGCCAGCGCTTCTTGTCGCCGCGGGCATCGGCCCAGGCACCGATCGATGGCGCGACGGCGATCACCAGCACATAGGACAGCGACAGGGCGAGCGTCCACATGAAGGTCGCCGCATTGTTGCCGGCGGCGACCACGCCGACGAAGTAGGCGTTGAACACCGCGGTGATGACGACCGTCGTATAGCCGGAATTGGCAAAGTCAAACATCGCCCATGCCCACAGCTCGCGCGTGCGTACCGGCGCGACATGGGCCGGATACGTGCGGCGCAGGCTCATCCCGAAAAGACCTTGCGCAACACCACAAAACCCAGGTCGTCCCGCTTGGGCAGGCCAAAGCGCGGGTCGGTGGCGGGAAAGGGCCGCTGTTCCCCGGTGAGCGCGTAGCCGCGGCGCTGGTACCAGGCGATCAATTCCGCGCGTTGCCAAAGCACCGTCATCTCGATGCGCGAGCAGCCCAGTTCCTGCCGCAACTGCCGTTCGCACTCGGCCAGTACTTCTCGCCCCACGCCCGCGGCTTGCAGGGTCGGGCGCACCGCGAACATCCCGAAATAACCGCTCCCCGGCAATCTCTCGATGTGCGCGCAGGCAAGCAACTCTTCATTCCGATTGGCCAGCACGATGCGGCTGTCAGGGCGTTGCAGCAACGACCGCAGTCCCTCCTGATCGATCCGCTGACCATCCAGCAAGTCCGCCTCGGTGGTCCATCCAGCGCGCGAGGCTTCCCCCCTATAGGCGCTGTCGACCAGCGACTGCACCGCAGGCAGATCGGCCTCGCCGGCACAGCGATAGACGATTTCAGACGACATCAGCGGTTTCCTCCCCCCGGCGGCTAAAGATAGCGCGCGCGGCGGTCGGCTGGGACCAGGTGTGCGACCAGGGAGAGGTAGGAGCAGGCAGGCTGAGCGCCTGTGCGAGCATCTGCTCAAACTGACCACGCGACACGCAGACCGCCCCCAGACTGCGCAGGTGCGCAGTCTCCATCTGCACATCGATCAGGCTCAAGCCCCACGCCTGCCATTGCCGGCAGAGCGCCAGCAGCGCGACCTTCGAGGCTTGCGGCCGCTGCGAGTACATGGATTCGGCGTAGTAGACCCCGGCCAACGACACCCCATAAAGCCCGCCGATCAGTTCCCCCTGGTCGCGCACCTCGATCGAGTGGGCGTAGCCGGCAGCATGCAAACGACCATAGGCAGCACGCATCTCCGGTCCGATCCAGGTGCCCTGTTGATGCTTGCGCGGCTCGGCGCAGCCGGCCATGACTGCATCGAAATCCTGATCGACCGAGATCTCCCACGGACAGCTGCGCAACCAGCGGGCAAAACGGCGCGCCACGTGCAGACGCTCGGCCGGCAGCACGCAACGCTCCGGTGGACTCCACCAGAGCACCGGCTCGCCTTCGTTGAACCACGGGAATACGCCAGCGCGGTAGGCCGCCAGCAGGCGTCGTGGCTCAAGATCTCCCCCGACTGCCAGCAAACCGGGCGGGCTGTCCAGCGCCTGGTCGGTCGGCGGAAAGACGTCGGGGTAGTCGGGATGGAGTTGGAACAGTGGCATGGTTGGAGGAGCAGGGCTGAGGGCTGAGGGCTGAGGGGTCAGAAGAGCAATTCCAGTGGCCAGTTCCAGTTACAGTGAAGAGCGCGGCGGCTGCCGCTGAGGGCTGGGGGTGTCAGAAGAGCAGTTCCAGTGGCCGGTTCCAGTTCCAGTGAAGAGCGCGGCGACGAGTGACACCGGAGGGCTGTGTCGAAGCGCCTCCCGCGCAGTTCGAAGCCGCAGTACCGGCCCGATTTGAAACAGCAAATCTGAACCCTGACCCCTCAGCCCTCAGCCCTGCTCTTTCGAAAGACTGGCCGCACGCCCCGCAATGCGTCATAATTGCGGGTCTTTTTCAGTGCTGCAAGGAAAACATGTCCAAGGAAGATGTCATCGAGATGGAAGGCGTGGTCAGCGAGACCCTGCCCAACACGATGTTCCGCGTCGAGTTGGAGAACGGGCACATCGTCACCGCTCACATCTCTGGCCGGATGCGCAAGAACTACATCCGCATCCTCACCGGCGACAAGGTGAAGGTGGAACTTACCCCGTACGATCTGAGCAAGGG
>JBGTIE010000742.1:0-7563 GCA_041745855.1 Lysobacterales bacterium
CCACTCGACCTGACTCAGCAGACCCAGGCAGACCAGCGCCGCCAGCAGCGGCACGGTCCAACCGCCGGCGAGGCGGAATTGCTGCTCGGCGCCGGCCTCACGGCGCACCGCAGGCATCGCCGCGATGCAACTCAGATAGACCAGCAGCCGGACCAGCACGCTGAGCACCGCCAGCCAGACGAAACTCCCGCTGACGGCGAGCAGGAATGAGGCCAGACCATAGAACAGAACCGAGTTGGCCGGTGTCAGGTGGCGTGGATGGACGTGCGCGAACCAACCCGGCAGCTGCCCGTCCAGCCCTAGCCGATAGCTGATCCGGGCACTCGAGAACATCGAGGCGAGCAGGTTGCCGCCGACCGAGGTGAGGACCCCGAGCGCTACCAGCGCCGCCCCGACCGGCCCGATCAATGCCTCGCCGGCGGCCAGCAAGGGCCGCTCGGTGGTGGCCAGATCGGGAAGGATCGCTTGTGCGCCGAGTTGGATCAGAGCGTACAGACCGGCTGCCACCAGCAGCGCCCATAGCAAGGCCCGCGGCATGTCACGCTGCGGGTTGCGCGCCTCGCCGGCCGGGACGACACTGGATTCGAAACCGACGAAGGCATAGATCACCAGCAGCAGCGCCGCACCCAACTCAACGTCCGTCGGCGGTGTGGCCACGCTGCCCAGGGCTGGGCCGTCGATCTGGCTGGCGCCATACAGCGCCAACGCAAGCAGCGGCAGCAGCTTGAGTACGGTCAGGCCACCGAGCGTGGCCATCGCCGCGCGCGCGCCAACGATGTTGATCCACGCCATCGTTGCGGTCAGCAGCGCGAGCAGGGCGATCCGCAACAGCGGCGCACTGGCCGCCGGCCAGAAAAAGCCGATCGATACCACCAGCAGGTTCAGATTCGCCGCAAAAGCGGCCAGTCGTGCAACATAGAAGGCCCAGCCGACCTGAAATCCGACATAGGGACCGAACGCGGTTTGCGCATACAGCATCGGCCCGCCAGTGCCGCGAAAGGCGCCGGCCAGTTCGGCGAAGCACAGCAGGATCGGTGCGATCAGCAGCGCGCAGAGGATGAACAGCCACGGGCTGAAGTCACCGGCCAGCGCCTGGGCCGCGGCCGGAACGCCAAAGATCCCCGCCCCGATCATGCCGTTGATCGCCAGCAGCCACAGCGCGAAGGCCGACAACTGCCGCCGCAGCGGTTCGGGTTGACCACTGGCGGCCAACGACCCCGGTGGCCGGCTGTCATCCATCGTCGTCTCCCGGCCCGATTTCCGGCGTCAATCCTGTCAGCTAATCGTTGGCTGTGCGAGTCAAACTGATGCTCTCACGGTGAAGTGCACAGACACAAAAGCAAAAAGAGGGGTTACCACAAAGGACACGAAGGACACAAAGGAAGAGAATTGATGTGATCCCCCCGCACTACAGCGGCTCCGGAGCGTTGGCCCACTTGTGCAAGCCACCGACCAGTCTTCATGCTCTGCTCTCCTTCGTGTCCGTCGTGTCCTTTGTGGTCAATCGGCTCTTCGGCTATTCAAACATGCATTGCCAGTCACCGCTGCCCCGCAGAGCGGTGGTGGAGGATCTCGTCGCCGACTCCCCGTTCGCGTAGTCGTCGCTGCACCGTTTCGACTCGCCCACGGCTCGACACGCAAGGCATCCTCTTCACCGGCGAGGGCATAGCCTAGCCCCTCCCATCCAGCACCCTCGGAGCAGGCCATGAATCCCGCACCCCGCGCCACCGCCGCCGACTTCGAGCCGGAAGTCCTGCGCTTGTTCGACCGTTACGTACATGGCGACATCGACCGCCGCGGTTTTCTGTCCGAGGCCGGTCGCTTTGCGTCCGGCGCGGTCGGCGCGGCGGCCTTGCTGGCGGCGTTGAGCCCGAATTTTGCCGCGGCGCAGCAGGTCGCGCCCGATCATGCCGAGCTGATTGCCGAACGGGTCGAGTTTCCGTCGCCCGACGGCAGCGCCCCGGCCGGGGGCTATCTGGTCCGACCAGCCAAGCCCAGCGGCAGGCTGCCGATGATCGTGGTGGTGCACGAGAACCGTGGCCTCAACCCGCACATCGAGGACATTACCCGCCGGCTGGCGCTGGAAGGCTATCTGGCGCTGGCGCCCGATGCGCTGTTTCCGCTCGGCGGCTATCCTGGCAACGAGGACGAGGCGCGCGCCCTGTTTACGACGCTCGATCAGACCAAGGCGCGAGAAGACTTCGTGGCTGCCGCTCGCTGGCTGCTGGCGCATCCCGAGGGCAATGGCCAGCTTGGCGCGATCGGCTTCTGCTATGGCGGTGCGATGATCAACTTCCTGGCCACCCGGATTCCCGAGTTGAAAGCGGGCGTGCCCTTCTATGGCGGGCCAGCGCCGCTGGACAAGGTCGACCAGATCGAAGCCGAGCTATTGATCGTCTTCGCCGAGAACGACGAGCGCGTCAACGCCGGCTGGCCGCCCTATGAGGCCGCCCTGAAGGAGGCCGGAGTCAGCTATGAAGCGGTGACCTATCCCGGCACCCAGCACGGCTTCAACAATGACACCACGCCGCGTTTCGACGAAGCGGCTGCGGCGCAAGCCTGGACGCGCGCGCTCGCGTTCTTCGATCGGCACCTGAGGACCTGAGGGCAAAAGGGCAAGGCACGGCGCTCTTGGCACGTGTCCATGCAGCCGCGGCGCCGTCACAGTGCCGCCGCTGATCGCTCATGCACGAGCCTACACCGACTGATCCAGATCGGCGAACAGATGATGAAACAGTGTGCATGATTTGAGTGCCAGAAAGAGCGCGCCTAGCTCGATGCGGAAGATCGGTGTCTGCTTATGGGAGTGGATGCCGATACAGGCCATGGGATTGAGTTGCAGACTCGATGGAGTCGTACGCATCTTTGGAGATCTCGGGTCTCGGCGACTGGCCGGTCCAGCCGGGGGCTGGCCCGGCGCATCCAAGCCAAGCCTGAACCTCAACTCCGTCGCTCGGGCCGCATCGGCTCAGTTAGAGGCGATCACTCGCCTCTGGGTTTGCCGCGAGAGTCTAGGATCCCTGGCCTTGCTCGCGTCGGATATGCGGCGCCGGGCCTGGCCCAGGTGACTGCGGGCCTTGGGCGGCGGGTGCCGGCGTATTGCGCGCCATGGCGTTCAGCTGCTCTATGACTTGCGGGGAAAGCTGCAACTTCTCCTGCGGTTCTAGCTTCATGAATTCGCCTCGTGATCAGTGGAGTAAACGCGACAGCTGCGCATCGCAGCGCAGTTACGCGAGTCCCCGCCCGGCATCAGGTCAAGGGTGAATCGGCGTTGATTGCCTTGCCCTGCCGGCAATGGCAGTCTTTCCGGACCGAGGCCGCCGACGCAACCAGATCAACGCACCTACGCTCTTGGCGATCGGCCTGCTGTTGGCGCCCGCTGCGTCCTTTGCGCAGTCGGCGACCCCGCAGTCCAAAACCTGGAATTTCAAGGAGATCATTGCCGACGATCAGTACGCGGCGCCTCCGTTCAAAGGCATCGTCCAGGCCCAAGGCGGCCAGGTCTATGTCGCCGACCGGCTCGGAGTGCTGGAGTTTGACGGGGTCAAGTGGCATCGGCTGCCGCTGCCTGCCGCCCACGTCGTCACCGCGATGGGTGTCACCAAAGACGACGAGATTGTCGTTGGTGGCCTTGAATCCCTGCTGCTGGTGTCTAGTGCCAACCATGCCGTACTGATCAAGGATCTGAAGGATCAGGTGCCCGGCGGGTTGCTCGGGCTGGGGCACATCTGGGAGTTTGCCGCCGGACAGGAGCGCTGGTGTGTGCGCACCGAGCCCAAATTGATTTGCGCAGATGCCTCCGGAATGCATGTATTGGCGGCGGAGAAACGCTTTGGCCGTCTGTTCTCGGTCCGTGGCGAGTTGTACGTTCGTGATGACGCTGTCGGCCTGAAGCGGGTGGCCGGGCGCAGTCTGGAACGGGTAGTCGGCGGGGAGTTCTACGCCGACAGGGCGTTGGTCGCACTGCTGCCCTACGGTGTCAACGGGCTGGCCGGCCTCTCGATTGCGCCGTTTGAGATCGCGACCTGGTCTGATCCGCACAGCACACCGGTGCCGGTGACCGTGGCCGGCGCGGATCGATTGGACGGGTCTGTAGACGGCGCACGGCTGCTTCGGGACGGCGCGGTCGGTTTGCCATATGTCAATGGCGACCTGGTGATCCTGGGCAGCGATTGGACCGAGATCGCAAGATTCCAGGCCAAACAATTCGGGGCATCACCCGGCGCCCAGGCAATCCATGCCGACGACGAAGGTGGCCTGTGGATTTCCTGGAACAACGCGGTGACGCGAATCGATTGGCCCTCCCGCGTTTCCTTGTTCAAGCAGACCGAGGGAATTCATGAAACGCCGGTCGGGGTCCTCGAGCACGCGCGCGGGGTCATCGCCTACACCAACAAGAACTTCGCCGTGCTCAACAATGGCGACATCACGGCACCGTTTGAAGCATTGACCCCCAGTTACCCCTGGATACTCGGCGTGGTGGGTCACCACGATGAGTTTCTGGTGCTCACCGTCGACGGCGTCTGGAATAGTCGGGGCGAGCAGTTGTTGCTCGCCAACCGAAGAGTCTATTCGCAGTTTGTCAGCCCAACGCGTCCCGACGAAGTCCTTCTGGGACTGCGCTTCGGCGTGGCCAGAATTGTCCATGAGGGCTCACGCTGGGTAGTAAGCAGCGTCCGCAACGACCTGAGTTTTGACGTCTTTGGCGTGGTTCAGGATGGTGACGGCGATATTTGGCTGGCGTCCAACCTGGGTCGATTGGCGCGCGTGGTTCCGGCAACAGGCAGTGCCGACCTGGCTGATGGCGATCTGCAGGAGTTTGACCAACGGCACGGCGTACCGACTGGCCTGTTGACCCTGGGGCTGATCGGTGAGGCAGTGCATGTAGCCAGCCAGGACGGCATCTTTCATTATTCACAGGGACGATTTGAGCCCAGTCCCAGGTTCGCCTTCGAACAAACCGGCCCGGTAAAGGAATTCCGGACACTCGACGGCAATGAAGTGCTGGTGGTCAGTCACTCTGGTCGACTGCGGGTGCTGACCAAAGGCTTTTCCGGCGATTACAAGCGCCAACTCAGCGCATTCGATGCAATCGCCGGACTGGGCAATATCTCCGACGTGATGATCGACCGCTCGGGTATCGTCTGGCTGGCCACGGACTCGGGTGTAGTGCGTGTTGACCCCGCCGTCGCAGTGCCGGCGCCAGGCGCGCAGCAGGTATTGATCCGGGAGATATCCAGCGGTGATACGACGCTTTATTCCGGCCATGGCGCCGTGCCGATCTTGAATCTTGCCGCCGGCGACAGCATTCGCTTCGGCTTTGCGCTGCCCAGCTACAGAGCCCCGGAAATCAACAGCTATCGCTCGCGCATACGGCACCTGGGTGGCGACGAGCGATGGAGTACGTGGAGCAACGAGCCGCGCCGCGACTTTACCAACCTGCCGGCAGGCGAGCTGATATTCGAAGTCGAGGCCCGTGATGCGGCCGGCGCGGTGGGTGGCACCGCAGCCGTGCCGATTACCGTTACCGCGCCCTGGTATCGCCGAACCGCGACCATCGCCGCTTTCTGGTCGATCCTGGGCCTACTGGTCATCGTCGGCGTGCAGTGGCGGGTACGCGCACTGCGGGCACGCAGCACCGAGCTGGAGCGCCTGGTGGCGATGAAGACCGAGGCCTTGCAGCTGGCGGCCTCGACCGACCCCCTGACCGGGCTATGGAATCGGCATCGCTTCGGTCAATGGGTACGCGAGCAGGCACCGGCCATCGGCGCAAGCGCGAACGCCGCCGACGACGCTGATCCTGCAGACGTGATCGTGTGTGTGATCGACCTGGATCAATTCAAGCGAATCAACGATCAACACGGCCATGCAGCGGGTGACACCGTTCTCAGAGCGCTGGCCAGCAAACTCCAGCGGTTCAAGCGCGACGACGACCTGATCTTTCGTTTCGGCGGCGAGGAGTTCGTTTACCTGGGGGTCGGTCGGCAGCGCGGGGAGGGTGCGCAGCTGGCCAACCAGATCGTCACGCAACTGGCCGAGACCAATGTGGAGTTGGACAACGGCGTAGAGCTTGATCCCACTGCCTCCGTCGGCTGGTCTGTCTACCCTTTCTATCGCCAGCGTGCTGAATTATTCAGTATCGATTTCGTGCTTGGTGTGGCGGACCGAGCACTCTATTGGGCCAAGGAAAACGGTCGGAATCGTGCTGTCGGCTATTTGCCCAATATCGGCGTCGACGAAATTGACCGGACCCAGGCAGATTGGCGCACTCAGCTGTTTACCAGGCATCCCGAGTTTCTCAAGCTCGTCCAGGGATCCCCAGCGGGCCCTGGCGAGTCCGAAAAGGAGCCAGCCGAGGGGGCTGGCTCATCCGTTTACTCCGCCGTGCGTTCGCGCTCGTCGAAATAGCCCGCCGCGTCGGCCGCCAGATAGCTGACGGCAACGAAGCCGGCGACGTTCTGGTCCAGATCCTCGGGCACGATCTTGTCGAGGGTGTCGTTGGCGGTGTGGTGGATGTCGAAATAGAAGGTGCCGTCCTGGGCCAGGCCGGCGACCGGGACACCGGCGTCGCGCAGCATGCTGATGTCGGCGCCGCCGTAGGCCTCGTTGCCGCCACGCTCGATGCCGAGCGGGGCCAGCACCGTCTGAATCTGGTCGGCGAGCGGGAACGCGGACTCCGCCACGCGGGTGTCGAAGCGGTACAGTCGGCCGGCGCCAAAGTCGCTCTCCAGGGCCAGGATATGGTCGTCCAGCCGGTCGGCATAGCGCTCTGCATAGGCCTTGCCGCCGTAGATACCCTGCTCCTCGTTGGCGTACGCGACGACCCGGATGCTGCGCCGGGGACGCCGCTCCAGCTTGCCGATCATTGCACCAGCGGCCATCGTGATGGCAATGCCGGCACCGTCGTCGATAGCGCCGGTGCCCAGATCCCAGGAGTCCAGATGGGCTGCAAGCAGGATCATTTCGTCGGGCTGCTCGCTGCCCGTGATCTCGCCGATGACATTGGCCGAGGTGTACTCGCCGGCGCGCTGGCGTGAGCCCAGTTCGAGCTTGACCACCACTGGCTGGCCGCGCTGGATGATCTTCTCCAGCAGATCGGCATCGACGTTCGACAGGGCCGCGGCAGGAATCCGGGTGGGGGTGTTGTCGTAGCGCATGATTCCCGTGTGCGGCTGACGCGAGCTGGTGTCGGTGCCGATCGAGCGAATCAGCACGCCTGCCGCTCCGGCGCGGCCTGCGACCGAGGCGCCCTGCACGCGGATGATCGCGCTGCGGCCGTAGCCGGAACCATCGCGGGCACGTTCCATGCGCTGGTTGATGAAGACAATCCTGCCCTCGACCTTGGCGCGATCGGCAGCCTGCAACTCGGCCAGCGAGTCAAAGGCAATCACCTCGGCCCGGATACCCCCTTCAGGTGTGCCGACCGTGCCGCCGAGCGCGGTGACCACCAGCGGCTGCGGGAAGGGCGACAACACCGCGGCATTCTCGAAGCCGCGCTCCCACACCGGGAAGCTCACGTCCTCGGACCAGACCCGGTCGTAGCCGAGCGCCACGAACGTCGCT
>JBGTIE010000743.1:0-16952 GCA_041745855.1 Lysobacterales bacterium
TCAGCGGGACCGCCTGGGCCGGCTATCACCAGCATCGCGTGCCACCGGGGAGCAGCGGTGACAGCAGCGCCGGTGGCGGCGATGGTGATGGTGGCGGCGGGGGATGTGGCGGCTGTGGGGGTGGGGACTAGCGGCCTGGGCTTCGGTGCCGTTCGCTCTTGCTTTCCCTGGGACCGCGGGCGTCCCGCCCGCAGGATTCGGTGTGCCTCGCTGTCGAATATTGCGAAGCGGTTTCCACGTCTTCCTTCACCGAGCCCGATCGTTCGAGGGCCGTCTATCGGAAATCCAGAGCAAGAGCATGGGCGGGACGCCCGGCGAGGCGGATCTGACTGCGAGGAAAACTGCCATCGCGCCGCGGGTTGCAACCTGCGGGCGAGACGCCCGCGGTCCCAGGGAAAGCCCGCGGTCGCAGGAAACGCCCGCGGCCCCACGATTCAAGCCATCACTTCCTCGCCCGACGGATGCGCCGTGCGGTCGCTCTCCAGCTGCTTGCTCAGCGCATCGGGTGAGCGCGTGTACGGCGCCAGCAACGCGTAGAAAGTGGGCACGACGAACAACGTCAGCAAGGTGGCCAGGGTCACGCCGGCCATGATCACCACGCCGATCGTGAAGCGGCTGGCCGATCCGGCACCGGTGCCCAGTACCAGCGGCAGGGCGCCGATGACGGTCGACACGCTGGTCATGATGATCGGCCGCAGACGGATCGACGCCGCTTCGATCACCGCGGCGTGGACCGTGCGGCCGGCATCGCGCAGCTGATTGGCGAATTCGACGATCAGAATCCCGTTCTTGGCCGCCAGGCCGATCAGCATGACGATGCCGATCTGGCTGTACAGGTTCAGGCTCGAACCTGCGACCCACAGACCCAGCAGTGCCCCGAATACCGCCAGCGGCACCGTGAGCATGATTACGAAGGGGTGGATGAAGCTCTCGAACTGTGCCGCCAGGACCAGGTAGACCACCAGCAGCGCGAGCGCGAAACTGACCCAGGCGGCCGAACCGGAGATCTTGAATTCACGCGACTCGCCCTTGTAGTCCCAGCCCGCCTCGGTCGGCAACACGTCGCGGGCGACGTCTTCGATATAGTCCAGCGCTTCGCCCAGCGGGTAGCCCGGCACCAGTTGGGCGCTGACCGTGATCGCGCGCAAGCGGTTGTAGCGGTTGAAGGCCGAGGGTTCGGCCAGTTCGCGCAGACTGACCAGGCTGGCCAGCGGTATCAGCTGGCCGGTGCTGCCACGCACGTACAGGTTGTTCAGGTCCGAGGGATCGGCGCGGTTCTCGGCGCGAGCCTGCAGCATGACCTCGTATTCCTCACCGCCGCGCTGGAAGGTGGTGACCCGGCGCGATCCGAACATGGTTTCCAGCGTGCTGCCGATCTCCTGCGTCGACACGCCCAGATCGGCCGCGCGCAGGCGGTCGATCTCTACCCGCATCTGCGGTCGCGTCTCCTTGTAGTCGCTGTCCAGGCTGACCAGATTTGGATTCTCCGACAAGCGCTCGATCAGCGTGTCGCGCCAGCTCATCAGCGACTCATAGTCCGGCCCCAGCAGGACGAACTGCACCGGCGGACCAAAGCTGCGCACCAGGCCCTGCCGGGCCTGGGCGGAGACGCTCATTCCGGGCAGTGCGCCAAGTTCGTGCCGGACGGTTTCCATCGCCTGGACCGTGGTCGACTCGCGCTCGTCCCAGGGCCGCATGATCGCGACTGCCTGACCGGTGTGGGTATCTTCGCTCGCCCCACCCCAGCCGCGTGGCGCGCGCGTGATGACGCGCCGGATGACCCCATCACGGACCAGCCGCAGGAGTACCGATTCGACCTGCTCCATCTGCTGCAGGGTGTAGTCGAAGCCAGCCCCTTCCGGACCATTGAGAATGACGAAGAACACGCCGCGGTCTTCGGCCGGCGCCAGCTCGGTCGGGACCAACTTCAGCAGGCCCCAGATGCCGCCGGCGGCGACCACCAGTACTACCGCCATCAGCGCGACCTTGTTGATCGTCCAACCGAGCGCGCGCGCATAGGCGGCGCCGAGGCGGCCGGTGTACTGATCGACCTTGTGCGCCCAGCCACTATGACTTTCCTCCGGCGTCAGCAGCCACGCACACAGCGCCGGTGTCAACGACAGCGCGACGATCGAGGAGACCACCACCGCGGCGGCGATGGCGACCGCCAACTCGCTGAACAATCGTCCCAGATTGCCTTCCATGAAGGCGATTGGCACGAACACGGCGACCAGTACCGCGGTCGTGGCGATGACTGCAAAGCCAACCTGGCGCGCGCCGCGCCAGGCGGCGAGCAGACGCGGTTCGCCCAGATCGACCCGGCGCTGGCAGTTCTCCAGCACCACGATCGCATCATCGACGACCAACCCGATCGACAGCACCAGCGCCAGCAGGGTCAGCAGGTTGATCGAAAAGCCCAGCGCGTACAGCGCCGTGAAGGAAGCGATCAGACAGATCGGCACCGTGACCGCCGGAATCAGCGCGGCGCGGGCCGAGCCCAGAAACGCGTAGATGACGCCAATCACCAACGCCAACGCGACGGCGAGGGTGAAATAGACCTCGGCGATCGCCGATTCGATGAACTCGGAGGTGTCCACCGCGACCAGGATCGTGGTGCCTTCGGGCAGTGTCTCGGCGATGCGTTCGGCCGCCTGCTTGACTCCCCGTACTACATCGATGGTGTTGGCGGTGGATTGCTTGACGATTCCCAGTCCGACCTGCGGCTGGCCGTTGCCACGGTAGTAGGTACGGGTTTCCTCCGCGCCCAACTCCACCCGCGCCACGTCAGCGAGCCGGATCAGCACGTTATCGTCGCTGCGCCCGATCACGAGCTCTCGGAAATCGCGTTCCTCCAGGTAGCTACGCGAGATCCGCAGCGTGAAGTCGCGCTGGGTGCCTTCCAGCCGCCCGGCCGGCAGTTCGACGTTCTCCCTGCGCAGCGCGTCGGACACGTCCGACACGGTCAGCCTGCGTGCCGCCAGCGCCTCGCGATCGAGCCAGATGCGCATCGCGTAGCGCAAGCCACCGCCGACCCGCACCCGTGCCACGCCGTCGATGGTCGACAGCCGATCGACCACGAAGCGTTCGGCGTAGTCGGTCAGCTGCAGCGTGTCCATCTGGTTGCTGGTCAGGTTCAGCCACAGGATCACATCGGCGTCGCCCTCGACCTTGGCCACGTCCGGCGGATCGGCTTCCAGCGGCAGGTTGTCGACCACTCGCGAGATCGCGTCGCGAACGTCGTTGGCGGCCGCTTCCATGTCGCGACTCAAGGCAAAGGTAATCGTGACGTCCGCGCGGCCATTGCTGCTGCGCGACTGCACCGTATCGATGCCGGCGATGCCCTGTACGGCGTCCTCCAGCACCTGGGTCACCCGCGTTTCGACCACCGCCGCCGAGGCGCCGCGGTAGTTGACGTCCACCGAGACGATCGGCGGATCGATGTTCGGCACCTCGCGTAGTGGCAGTCGCAGGAAGCTCATGATGCCCAGCACCACCAGCAGCAGACTGAGCACGATCGCCAACACCGGTCGGCGCACGGAAATGTCGGAAAGGAACATTGCCGATTACTCCTGCAAGGCGCCGAGCGCGGCGTCGGCGCGACCATCGAGCAGGGTCAGGGCCATGCCGGGGCGTAACTTGACCACGCCTTCGCTGACGATACGGTCACTGGCCTGCAGGCCATCGATGATCTCGACCCGACCACGGCTGCGTCGGCCGGGCTGGACCACGACCCGCTCGGCGGTATTGTCGCTGGCGACCCGGAACACGAAGGCCTCGCTGCCCACCTGGATCAACGAGATCTCGTCGATCACCAGCACATCGCGCGCCGGCGTGATCAGCTCCACCACCATCAGCATGCCGGGCCGCAGCAGCCCGTCGGCGTTATCCACCATCGCACGCACCATTACGCTGCGGGTGGCCGGATCGACCCGCGAATCGACGCTGGCGACCTCGCCGCTGAAGGTCCGCTCCGGGTAGGCGGCGGTAACGGCGTCAACAGTGCGACCGGGACGCAGCTCGGCGAAAAAGCGCTCGGGGACCGAAAATTCCAGCTTGATCGTGGCGATGTCGTCGAGCGTGGTGATCTGGGTGCCGGGCGTGACCAGCGCGCCGGGACTGACCATCCGGAAACCGAGTTGGCCGGCAAAAGGCGCCGTGATGACGCGATCTGACAGCCGAGCGCGAATGGCTTCCATCCGCGCCCGGGACTGGTCGCGCAGCGCGACCTGCTGGTCGACCGCCGAACGCGGCACGGTCCCCTGGGTCACCAGATCCTCCAATCGAGTCGTCTGCTTCTGCGCTTCGGCGAACGAGGCCTGTGCCTCCTTCAGTGCGGCCACTTCGGCACGGTCAGTCAACTCCACCAGCACCGCGCCCTCGCTCACCTGCTGGCCGTCCTCGAAGTTGATACGCGCCACCGTTTCGGTGACCTTTGCCGACAGCACCACCGATTCGTTGGCGCGCGCGGTTCCGAGTGCCTCGATCCGGTCCACCCACGGCTCGATCCGCGCCTGCTGGGTCATCACGCCCACAGCGGCTGCAGCGCGACGCTGATTTTGCTCCGGTGCCTGCTCCGCGCAAGCGGCGAGCAATGCCAGCAAGCACGGCAACCACCACCATCTGGCCCGAATGGGCATGCGCATCTCTCCAAGCACCAACGATCAGCCGGTTAGCATATGCCTTTCGCTCGTTGGTGCCATGTGACAGAAGTGGCGGTGGGTGCTTCACGGTTGGGAGAAGTCGGGATTGGGAGTCGGGAGTCGGGAGTTGGGAGTAAGAGCAGAGCGCAAGCCAAAGCGACCGCTACAGCAACCGCAACCGCTCTGCCAGCGCAGTCTTGCATGGCTTCCAGCCGCGAGTGAGTGACGCACAGGTTCTGGCGCACGCAATGACTGCGACAGCGAACCGCTCCAAGTTGCGCACTCCCGACTCCCAACTCCCGACTCCTCGGCTGATCCCAGCACAGGCCATAAGCGCCATCGTCGGCGTACCATTCCCACCCTTGAGCCGACGACAGGAGTGGGCGCATGACGGAGCGGTACGCGGAGCTGGACCGGCGCCTGGTGGCGGCGGTCAAGGAGTTGAAGGTGCTGTCGGCGCTGAGCTGGCCTGCTCGGGTGCAGCGTCAGTTCCTGGCCGATTGGGCTGCCGGCAAGGCGCGCCTGCCGGAAATCGAATACGCACCGCAGGACCATCGTGAGCGCCGGGCCGAGTTGCTCAAGATTGCCGAGGCCGCTGGCGACGACGATGCGATCGGCCGCTACATCGGCAATACCGCGCGCAGCTGGCACACCGCGGCGTTGATGCTCGAGGGCATCGGCACCGCCGAGCTGGGTCGGCATTCGATCGAGCTGTATGGCAAGCCGGGCGACATCATTGCCGGCAGCAAGGTCAACAATCTGGAGGCCGCGCATCATTTCATCGCCATTGCCGAGGAGGTCACGGGTCACCACCGGCTGGCCGAGACCGAGTACTGCCTGTCGGCGGAAATCCTGAAGGACGAGTTGCGCAATCGCATCGATCAGGTCTTCACCCAGCACACGGTGCGGATCGAGATTGACCCCAGCCTGGTGGCCAAGGCCGCCGCCGGGCCGACCCGGATCCGGTTGCGCGCCGGCACCTGCTTCTCCGAGTACGACCTGTCACAGCTGCTTGAGCATGAAGCCTTCGTTCATTCCCTGACCGCCCTTAACGGCCGCGCGCAGCCGAACCTGGGTTCGCTGGGACTGAACTCGCCGCGAATCACGGCGACCCAGGAGGGTCTGGCGGTGTTTGCCGAGATGGTCACCGGCTCGATCGATATCCTGCGCATGAAGCGCATTTCGCTGCGCATCCTGGGGATTGATGACGCGCTCTCGGGCGCTGACTTCATTGATGTCTTTCGCTTCTTCCTCGGCTATGGCCAAAGCGAGGCGGACAGCTTCAACTCGGCCATGCGCGTGTTCCGCGGTGTGCCGACCAGTGGCGGCAGCGCCTTTGCCAAGGACACTGTCTACCTGCACGGCCTGCTGGCGGTGCACACCTTCTTCCGCTGGGCGCTGCGGCAGGGCCGTCTGACCCTGGCCCAGGACCTGTTTGCCGGCAAGATGACCCTCCACGACGTGGTCGAATTCGAGCCCTATTTCGAGAACGGCTACATCGCCCCACCGCTGTACCTGCCACCCTGGATGCACCGCACCAACGGCCTGGCCGGCTATCTGTCGTTTTCGCTGTTCGTCAACCGGATCCGTCTGGATGAGGTGGAGCGGGAGCATGTGATGTTGGGGGCCTAGGGCGGGGCTGAGGGCCCAGAAGAGCGAGGGCACAGGGCCCAGGGCACAGGGCCCAGAAGAGCAGAGCTGCGCTGCGACGTGGAATGTCGGTGAGCTTCGCGAACCGCATCTCATCGCGCGCACTCACCGCGTTTGGGGCTTGACGAAGGAAAGCGCCTTAGCGACGCTCTTGGCACCGAAGTGCGGCAATGGCTCAATGAACCGTAACCCGTCAGCTCTGCGTCCAACCACCCTGCTCCATCCGACGCGCGAACTCACGCTTCCACGCGTTCTGGGCCCTGGGCCCTGGGCCCTGGGCCCTCGCTCTTCTGACCCCTCAGCCCTCAGCCCTCAGCCCTGCTCCAATCAGCCCCCCGCGTGAAACCCACCCTCATATTGGTCCGCCACGGCCAGGCCGGTCAGGACATTGCCCACTACGATCAGCTGTCGCCGCTGGGTGTGCAGCAGAGCAAACGGCTGGCGGCGCACTGGTTGGACCATGGCGAGCACTTCGCGGCTACCTGCTGCGGCAGCATGGTGCGTCAGCAGCGCACGCTTGACACCATCCTTTGCTGCTTCGAGCAGGCCGGTCGGCCGCTGCCGGTGGCTGAACTGGTCGAGGGCCTGAACGAATACCGCTTCGATGCCTTGCTGACGGCGCTGGCCGAAGTCGAGCCCGACCACCCAGCGCTGCTTGCGGTGCGTGCCGAGCCGACCGATCGGCGACGCTGGATTCCATTGCTGCGAGCGTCCCTGCTGGCCTGGACCGAAGGCCGGCTCGACGCCCATGTGCCCGAGCACCACGCGCAGTTTGCGGCGCGGGTAGCCGGGCTGGCGGAGTTGTTCCGGCAGCGCGCGCAAGGCGCTCGTCCCATTCTGGCGGTCAGCTCCGGCGGAGTCATCGCCACTTTCGTGCAGCAGGCGCTGCAGGCGCCGGCGGCAGCCGCGGTGGACCTCAATCTGGCCCTGGCCAACACCGCCCAGGCGAGCTTCCGGCTGGATTCCTCCGGCGCATGGCGCTTGCTCGCTTTCAACAACCTGCCGCATCTGAGCGCCACGCCAGACCGGGCGCTGTGGACGATGGTTTGATTCGGCGGTAGCGCCACGACGAGCGTCTCGACGCGGCGACCAGCGTCGTCTCAGCTTCCGGGCAGCAGGTAGTGCCCGGCCAATCCCAGGAACAGCGCCGCGCCGACGTAATTGTTCAGCATGAAGGCGCGAAAGCACGCGTCGGGATGCTGATCGCGGGCGAGCCAGAGTTGCCAGCCGATCAGTAACAGGACAACCCCCAGCGCGATCAGCCACGGCCATTCCAGTTCCGCGCGCTGGCCAAGCAGGAACAGCGCGAACAGGAAGCTGCTGTGCAGGATACCCACGCCGAGCCGGTCCAGATCCCCGAGCAGGATCGCGGTCGAGCGCGCGCCGGCCTTCAGGTCGTCGTCGCGGTCGACCATCGCATAGAGCGTGTCGTAAGCAGTGGTCCAGAGCAGATTGGCTGCGAACAGTAGCCAGGCCAGCTGCGGCACCTCGCCGGTGACAGCGGCGAAGGCCATCGGGATGGCCATGCTGAAGGCCGCGCCTAGCACCACCTGCGGGAACCACAGCACGCGCTTGCTGTACGGGTACAGCACCGCCAGCAGCAGCGCACCGCCACTGAGCCAGATCGTCAACTCGTTGGTCAGCAGGACCAGTCCGAAGGCGAGCAGCATCATCAGCGCAAAGCCGAGCAGCGCCTCGGTTCCGGTTAACTCGCCAGTGGCCAGTGGTCTGCCCTTCGTGCGCGCCACTTGCGGATCCAGCCAGCGATCGGCGTAGTCGTTGATCACGCAGCCGGCCGAGCGGGTCAGCACCACGCCGGCAACAAAAATCGCCAGGATCGATGGCGGCGGGAAGCCCTCGGCAGCCAGCCACAGCGCCCACAGCGTCGGCCACAGCAGCAGCAGGATGCCGATCGGCTTGTCGGCCCGGATCAGCCGCCACCAGGCGCCCCAGCGACTGGACTTCGGCTCCGGTCCACGCTCACCGACCAGCACCCGCGCGCCTTTGGCGGTCATTTCGATACGTGGGGCGGAGCGGTTGGGCGTGGGCATGGGGCAAGGGTAGCCCAGAGAGCAGATCCAGTGGCCAGTTCCAGTTGCCAGTGAGAGCAGAAGAGCCCAGGGCCCGGCGCGCACAATCGCTGCGGCAGTGCGCATAGGATGTCGGTGAGGGAAGCGAACCGTATCAAGACAGTTTCAGCGGCCAGCGCGATCACCGCGGCGCGGGTAACCTGAACTCCCGTCGCGAGCCCCCTTTTTCCGGCCCGGAAACATTGCACGTGGCGCACACACAAACGTATTGAAACTCCGGGCCGAATGTATACTGATGATCTCTATTTATACATCAGGAGATCACTGTGGCGCTCCAGATCGCGAACCCCAAAGTAGTCATGAAGGTTGATTTACTGGCAAAAGCGACTGGACTCAGCAAGACCGCAGCGGTCGAGCATGCGGTTGATGCCTGCCTGCGCAGCATCGAAACGGCAGAGCCGACCACGACGACGGAGCGGTTCAGCGCACTGTTGGCCCAAATGGACCGCATTGCCGATCGAGTTGATGCCCTTGATCCACTCGCCTGGGACGAAACCGGGTTGCCGATGTGATTGTTGTCGACACTTCGGCTCTGGTGGCGGTGATCTTCGATGAGCCTGAGCGGGCACGTTTCAGGGCAATCATCCAACGGGCGGAGAAAGTCCTGATCGGCGTGCCTACCGCGCTGGAAACAAAAATGGTCGTTCACGGTCGCCGCGGCGAACGAGCGGTGGTGCTGGTCGACGACCTCTTGCGACAGCCTCCATTTGAACTGGTCGCACCAGGCCCGGCCGAACTGGCTGCGGCCTATGCGGCCTTCGTTGCCTACGGCAAGGGCAGCGGTCACCCGGCAGGGCTCAACTATGGCGACGTGTTCAGCTACGCGCTGGCCAAGGTGCGCGGTCTCCCCTTGCTCTACAAGGGCAACGATTTCGCCCAGACCGACATACGTAGCGCCGACCCAGAGGCTTAGCGAGCGATCCGCTCCCACGCCAAGTGCAAAGAGCAGTTCCGGTAGCCAGTTCCAGTAGCCAGTGAAGAGCGCCGAGGTTTGAGTCCCCCTCAAACTCGTCATCGCGAGGGGAGCCTAAGCGAACACGGCGATCCATTTGCGTTTCGCTGTTGCTTTACCGCCCTGAAAGGGCAGCACACGTTAGCCTGGGGCAACGCCCCAGGAAAACCGGACCACGAAGACCAGAGCCCTGAAAGGGCGAACCATGGTCGGATGCTGGACCGGCCGGTTTCCCGCACGTACGAAAATTGGGCGCCCCTTCAGGGCTTTCGGATCGACGCGCTGCTTACCTGGGGCGTTGCCCCAGGCTAACTTGTGCTGCCCCGTTGGGGCGAGGCTGGGCCCTTCGCTTCTGCTCTTCACTGGCCACTGGAACTGACTACTGGAACCGCTCCACAGGCTCTGCCCGCAAATAGCCCGCAACGCTCCGCAACTGGGCCGAAAGCGCCCGCCCGGAAAGCATCGGCTCCTGCTAGTTTACGCAGCACGAACCAGCCGCCCGGAGTGCGTCGATGAAGCCCCTGTTCCATCTGCTCACTGCACCGTTGCGCTGGATCCACGCACTGCTGTCGCTGCTGCTCGGCCGGATCGAATGGCAGCCGGCGCCATGGCAGCGCTGGTACGGGACCGGACTGCGTCGGCGGCCGGCGCTGTACGCCGGATTGCCGCTGCTGCTGGCCTTGCTGATCGGTGCTGGCTGGTGGTGGCAGCAGCGGCCCGTGCCGGTCGATCCGGAAGCGCTGACCGTGCGCATCGAGCCACCTCGCCAGACCCGCTACCACGAGGATCCGCCGCGGGTCGATGGACTGACGCTGCAGTTTTCGGCGTCAGCTGCCCCCATCGAGCGGGTCGATGGCGAAGCGATCGGCGTGTCGCTGCAACCGCCGCTGGAGGGCAGTTGGCTGTGGCTGGGCGATGACCGGCTGCGCTTCCAGCCGGAGACCGACTGGCCGGTGGGTGTGAACTTCCAGGTCCGTATCGACGTACCGGTGGCGCTGGCGCCGGATGCAAAGCTGACCGACCGGGCGCTGGAGTTCGTGACCGAGCCTTTTGTGGCCCAGATGAGCGGCGCGGAGTTCTATCAGGATCCGCTCGACCCGTCGCTGAAGCGGGCCGCTTTCGAAGTGAACTTCTCCCATCCGGTCGATGTGCTGGGTTTCGAGCGGGCGGTCAATTTCAGCATGGCCGATGGTGCGCGCACGCGCTTGCCAGCGCCGGATCGCAAGATCAGCTACGACCAACGCAAGCTTATCGCCTATGTCCAGACCGGTCCGCTGAGCGTGCCAGAGAACGGCGGGCGGGTCACGCTGAGTATCGACGCCAAGTTCGGCAGCTCGATGGGTGGGCGGCCGGTCGGCGAGGCGCTGGAGGAGTGGGTCGAACTGCCCTCGCTGTACAGCGTGCGGGTCAGTCAGCTGACTCCGATGCTGATCGAGAACGAGCGCTTCGAGCCCGAGCAGATCCTGCTGATCGGCTTCAACGATCGCCTCAAGGACGTCGACGTAGCCAAAGCCCTGCGGGTCTGGCTGCTGCCCGAGATGAACGAGAAGGACACGCGCAAGCGCAAGCCCTATCCGTGGAGCCAACACGAGATCAGTGACGAACTGCTCGCGGCCTCAACCCGACTGGAGCTGACCCAACTGGCGTCGGAGGCCCCTTACAGCCAGCATCACAGCTTCCGCTTCCAGGCCGATCCGGGGCGGCGACTGTATATCGAGGTCGAGCGCGGCCTGCGCGCCTTCGGCGGCTTCCTGCTTGGCGACGCCGAACGGCGGATCCAGCAGGTGCCGGACTACCCGCAGCTGCTGCGCTTCGTCGGTGAAGGCGCGGTGCTCTCGCTCAAGGGCGAGCGGCGGATCAGCATCGCCGCGCGCAATGTGCCCGGGCTGGCGCTGGAAGTGGCGCGGGTCAAGCCGGACCAACTGCAGCATCTGGTCCAGTACAACCATGGCAACTTCGCCGAGCCGGCGTTGTATCAGCCGAACGTCGACAGCCTGACCGAGCGTTTCGAGCACCGTCTGGCGTTGCCCGCCAAACCGGCCAGCGAGACGCACTACCACGGTATCGATTTGGGTGAATACTTTGGCGCCGAGCGGCACGGCGTGTTCCTGCTGCGGCTGTTCCAGCATGAGCCCAACGCGCCGCAGGACCCAGACGATCGCTACCCGGCCGAAAGCTATGGTGGCGAAAGCTGGGATGGGGCGAGCGATGCCCGACTGGTGCTGCTGACTGACCTCGGCATGGTAGTCAAGCGCGAACTGGACGGCAGCCGGCAGGTGTACGTGATGTCGCTAAGCGGCGGGCGGCCGGTGCTGGGTGCGACGGTCACCGCGCTGGCGCGCAACGGTGAGGCCTTGCACAGCGTGCTGACCGACGCCAGCGGCCGCGCCACGCTGCCCGATCTGGCCGGCTACAAGCGCGAGAAGCAGGCCGTGCTGCTCAGCGTCAGCTTCGGGGACGACCTGTCCTTCCTGCCACTCAACGACCATGGCCGCAAGCTGCAGCTGTCGCGCTTTGACATCGGCGGCGAGGTCAATGCGCGCGATCCAGGCACGCTGAAGGGCTGGCTGTTCTCCGACCGCGGCCTGTACCGGCCGGGCGATGAGCTGCACATCGGCATGATCGTGCGCGCCGCCGACTGGGCGCAGGACCTGAGCGGCGTGCCGGTCGAGTTCGACCTGCATGATCCGCGCGGCACCCGCGTGATGCGCGAACGCTTGACGCTGGATGCCAGTGGCTTCGACAGCCGCAGCTATCAGCCAGCCTGGACCGCTCCGACCGGCGCCTGGGAGGCGAGCCTGTATCTGATCGGGGAGGAGAATCGGCGCACCCTGCTCGGCTCGACCACGGTGCAGGTGCGCGATTTCGAACCCGACCGGCTGCGGCTGCGGGTCGCCTTCGATCCCGCCCGCAGCGAGGGCTGGCTGAAGCCGGAGGATCTGGCCGCCGACATCGCGGTCGAGAACCTGTTCGGCACGCCGGCACAGGACCGCCGCATCACTGCCAGCCTGCGACTGGACCCGGCCTGGCCGTCCTTCCGCAGCTATCCGGACTATCGCTTCTACGATCCGCAGCGGGCCAAGGAAGGTTACAGCGAGGAGCTGTCCGATACGCGCAGCGATGCCGACGGCAAGGCGCGCATCGCGATCGACCTGAGTCCCTATGACCGCGCGACCTACCAGTTGCGCCTGCTGACCCAAGCCTTCGAGGCGGGCGGTGGCCGCGGCGTGGCGGCGCAGGCGCAGGTGCTGGTGTCGAGCAATCCCTATCTGGTCGGCCTCAAGCCCGAATCGGACCTGTCCTGGGTCAAGCGCGACGCCAAGCTGCGCGTGCACGCGCTGGCACTGGATCCGCAGGCGCAGCCGACCGCGGTTGAGGGGCTGCAGGCGGTGTTGATCGAGCGACGCTACGTCTCGGTGCTGACCAAGCAGGATTCCGGGCTGTACAAGTACGTCTCGCAGCTGCGCCAGGACGAGCGCAAGCGCACCCCGCTGGCCATCGGCAACGACGGCCACTGGCTGGTGCTGGACACCGGCCAGCCCGGCGACTTCCTGCTCGAGATCCGCAACAGTGCCGATGAGTTGCTCAACAGCATCGGCTGGCAGGTCGCAGGGCAAGCCAACCTGACCCGCTCGCTGGAACGCAATGCTGAGTTGCAGCTGAGCCTGTCGAAGACCGATTACGCGCCGGGCGAGGAGATCGAGATCTCGATCCGCGCGCCCTACGCCGGCGCCGGCCTGATCACGATCGAACGCGACAAGGTCTACGCGCACCGCTGGTTCCGCACCGACAACACCGCCTCGGTGCAGCAGATCATCGTGCCGCAGGGCCTGGAGGGCAACGCCTACGTGCACGTACAGTATCTGCGCGATGCGGCCTCCAGCGAGATCTTCATGAGCCCGCTGTCCTATGCGGTGGCGCCGTTCACGGTCGATCGCAGCGCGCGCCGGCTGAGTCTGAAGCTGGAGACCCCGACGCTGGTCAAGCCGGGCCAGATCGCGCGTTTTGCACTGAGCTCGGACGCACCGGCCAAGGCGGTCGTGTTCGCGATCGACGAGGGCATCCTGCAGGTCGCTCGCTACAAGCTGGGCGATCCGCTGGAGCATTTCTTCGCCAAGCGGATGCTGGAAGTCGAGACCGCGCAGATCCTCGACCTGCTGCTGCCGGAATTCTCCCAGCTGCTGGCGCTGGCCGCCGCGCCCGGTGGCGATGGCGAGGGCGCGCTGGCCAAGCATCTGAATCCGTTCAAGCGCAAGGGCGACAAGCCGGCGGTGTACTGGTCCGGTCTGGTCGCGCTGGATGGCCGGCGCGAATTCGAATTCTCGGTGCCGGACAGCTTCAATGGCTCGCTGAAGGTGATGGCGGTCGCGGTCAGTCCGAGCCAGATCGGTATCGCTCAGGGCCAGACGCTGGCGCGGGCCGACTTCGTGCTGTCACCGAACGCACCGCTCCAGGTCGCGCCGGGCGACGAGTTCGAGGTCAGCGTGGGCGTATCCAACACGCTCGAAGGCGCACCGACGGGGCCACTGCCGATCCAGGTCTCACTGGAGTTGCCCGACGCCCTGACGCTGGTTTCCGGTGCCAGCCAGGAACTGAAGCTGGCGCCCGGCGACGAGGGTGTGGTGCGCTTCCGCCTGCGCGCCGGCGATCAGCTGGGCGCGCCGGCCTTCAGTTTCATTGCCAGTGCCGGGCAGGCCAGGGCCGAGCGCAAGATCGATCTGTCGCTGCGGCCGGCCTGGGTCTATCGCAGCGGCCTGCAACTGGGCGCGACGACCGATGCGCTGCAGATCGACGAGCTGCGCGCGCTCTATCCGAACTACGCCAAGCGCGAGCTGAACACCTCGCTATCGCCACTGATCGCGGTCGATGGACTGAGCGCGTGGCTGGCCGATTACCCGCACATGTGCACCGAGCAGCTGCTCAGTCAGGCGCTGCCGGCGCTGGTCTATGCCAGCAATCCGGAGATCGGCCGGCTCCATCATGGCAAGGACGCCGACCCATTCCGCGGCGCGTTGTCGGTGCTGCGCGAACGGCGCAACGGCGATGGCGCGATCGGCCTGTGGCGCGCGGGCCCCGACAACCAGCCCTTCGTCAGTGCCTGGTCGGCATTGTTCCTGATCGAGGCGAGCGAGCGCGGTCAGCGGGTGCCTGATGACCTGATGGGCGGCTTGAACGGCTACCTGGAGCGACTGGCCGGCGACCGGGCGCGTACCTCACTGTTCGAATTCCGCGAGCGCGCGCTGGCGGTGTATCTGCTGACGCGGCAAGGACGGGTGACCAGCAACCTGCTCGCCGGCCTGCGCGAGCAGATCGACAAGGACCTGCCAACCGGCTATCAGCACGACAGCACGGCGCTGTTCCTGGCCGCCAGCTACCAGTTGCTGCAGCAGCCAAAGGCGGCGCGCGAGCTGATCAAGGGGCCGATCGACTGGAGCCTGGCCAAGCGCGACGAAAAACAGTGGCTCGGCTACCAGCGCTATCACGACGAGGGCATCGCCCGTGGCTGGCTGGTTTATCTGGTCGCGCGCCACTTCCCCGAGCAGCGCGAGCGGCTTGGGGTGGCGACGATCGAGCAGCTGCTCGAACCGATCCGGCGCAACAAGCACAACACGCTGTCCTCGGCGCTGACCGTGCTGGCGCTGGAAAGCTGGGGCAGCCAGGCCACACCCAAGGACCTGCCCAAGCTGTGGGCGATCGGCCCCGCGCCGGGCCTGCAGCGCAGCGCCTTCGGCGAACGCAGCGGCTTGTATTTCGGCGGCAATTTCGCGGCCGACAGCAGCGCGCTGCGGATCGAACCGGCGGCCGCTACCCAGGCCTGGTACATCCTGCGTCAGGCCGGCTTCGACCGCACCCCGCCGCAAGCAAGACAGGACGGCGGGCTGGAGTTGCTGCGCGACTATCTGGACGACGAAGGCCAGCCGCTGACGCGCTTCAAGGTCGGTCAGGAAGCGACCGTGCGGCTGCGCCTGCGCGCGTTGAAGAACGACGCGGTCGATGACCTGGCGATCGTCGATCTGTTCCCGGGTGGCTTCGAGCTGGTCATGCAGCAGGCCCCGCCAGCAGCCGACAGCGATCCGGACAGTGCCGACGGCAACGTCAGAACCGGCCTGCCCCGCCTGGCCGCGCCCGGCACGACGCTGCATGCGGTGCATGAGGAACTGCGCGACGACCGCGTCGTGCTCTACGTCAGCGCCAACCGCTCGGTGCGCGAGTACCGCTACCGAATCAAGGCCACCGCGATCGGCCGCTACCAGCTGCCCCCGGCCTATGCGGAGTCGATGTACGTGCAGGAGTTGTATGCGCAGGGGCCGAGTGACGGGGTGGTTGAGGTGGTTGAGTAGGTGGAGAGCAGGGCTGAGGGCTGATTCAGCGCAGGGCTGAGGGCTGATCCAGAACAGGGCTGAGGGCTGAGGGCTGAGGGGTCAGAAGAGCAGGGCCCAGGGCATAGGGCCCAGGGCCCAGAAGAGCAGGGACCCGGGGCCCAGTAGGGCTGCGGGCTGGCGCGTAGGATGTCGGTGAGCTCCGCGAACCGCATCAGGGCAGGGCCCAGGGCATAGGGCCCAGGGCCCAGAAGAGCGGCGGACTGGCGCGTGGGGTGTGGGAGAGCTCGGAGCTTCAACGAGGGGTGTTGATGGAACGTTTCACTGACAGTCGAAAAGAAGCGTCGCTGCGCGACTTGCCCGAGTGCAACTCGGGGTTCCGTTGTGGCGTCGCCTTCGAGGGCCGCGGCGGCATCACTTCGCCGGGCGCCCTTGACGGAACCCCGAGTTGTACTCGGGCAACGAAGCTGGTGAAGCCGCCAGGCCACCCGAAGCACCCGGTGCCGCAGGTTGCGACCGCGACGCTCCCGTCGCCAAACCACCCATGATCGCCAACATCCGCCTTGCCCCCGTCCTTCGCCCCCTGCTCAGCCTGGGCCTGCTGCTCTCGCTCGCCTTCCTCGCAGCCTGGGCAACCCTCGCCCTGATCCCGCATCGACCGCTGCAGGACTGGGCGCCGCAATCCACCGCGGTGTTTGATCGCAACG
The DNA here is from genome assembly GCA_041745855.1 of Lysobacterales bacterium. Lineage (GTDB taxonomy): Bacteria > Pseudomonadota > Gammaproteobacteria > Xanthomonadales > SZUA-5 > JAWLAT01. Next base: position 16,360 of record JBGTIE010000743.1, read on the forward strand.
GCCAGCTGCTGCGGCTGGCGCTGGCGCGGGATGAGCGCTATCGCTTGTGGACGCCGCTGGACGAGCAACCGGCGCGGTTGATCGAGGCGGTGCAGCTGCAGGAGGACCAATGGTTCCGCTGGCATCCCGGGGTCAATCCGGTCAGTCTGCTGCGTGGGGCCTGGGTCAGCTATGTGCAGGGTGGCTCGCCGCAGGGTGGCTCGACCTTGAGCATGCAGCTGGCGCGGCTGCTGTTCCGGCTGGAGACGCGCGATCCGCTCGGCAAGCTGGTCCAGATCGGCCGCGCGCTGCAGCTCGAAGCGCAGTACAGCAAGGATGAGATCCTCGAGGCCTACCTGAACTACGCCCCTTTCGGTGGCAACATCGAGGGCGTCGGCGCGGCCAGTCTGATCTACTTCGGCAAGCCACCCGAGCACCTTAGCCTTGCCGAGACACTGACCCTGGCGGTGCTGCCGCAGGATCCGTCCCGCCGTCTGCGCCATGACGGCCGCGGTGCCGTGACGCCCACGCCGGGCCTGCTCGCAGCACGACAGCGGCTGTATGCCCGCTGGCAGGACCGGCATGGCAGCAACGCGGCGGAAGAAGCGCAGATG
>JBGTIE010000744.1:0-3264 GCA_041745855.1 Lysobacterales bacterium
CGCTGGGGGTGGACCGGTGCGAAGTGGTGTTCGACTTCTACTATCCGGCCGACCCCGCCGATCCAGCGGCGCAAGCGCGCTGTCAGGCCGACGTCGACTTCAGCGACGAAGTGCAAGCCGAGGACGCCGAGATCTGTCTGGCCGTGCAACGCGGCCTGGCCTCCGGCGGCTACGCCCCCGGCCGGCTGAACCCGCGCTGGGAGAATGCGGTGCATCATTTTCATGAGCTGCTCAGGGCGGCGTACTAGGAGGGCGAGACAACCTGATGTTTCAAGGCTCTAGCGGTTGAAGGGCCCAGGGCTCAGGGCCCAGGGCTCAGGGCCCAGGGCTCAGGGCCCAGGGCTCAGGGCCCAGGGCTCAGGGCCCAGGGCTCCGATGTGAAGTCGGGGTCGGGGTCGGGGTCGGAATCGGAATCGAGGGCAAGGACTCAGACTTCGGCCACGAACGGTTTGAGATGGACCAGACAGCCATCGATTACGTCGGCTTGGCGTACTGCGCCAATCGGCGGGTGAGGCGATGGCGACAAGGCTGGGCTGCGTGGTTATACGGTGCAAGGCGAGGGCGGGGCCCCCTTGAAGTGGATCGATTCCGATTCCTATACCGATTCCGACCCCGAGGGGAGCTCCGCAGCCCGGGTGCGATTCAAACTGATGTTGGGTGAGGTCATTTGCGGCGACATCAGTTATCGCCGACCATGCTGCTCGTACTCGTACTCGTACTCGTACTCGTACTCGAAAGCAGCGTGATGGCTTCGAGTACGAGTACGAGTACCGCGATGCTGAGTACGAGTACGACCCCACCGCACAGATTGCTCCGAACCGGCGCGGAGCGCAGCTGTTCAACCCCGCACTGATGTATTAGCATCAGATGCATGCGCACCACACTCGACATTGACGACGACGTCCTGCTTGCCGTCAAGGAACTGGCGCGGCGACAGCGCAAGACGGCGGGCGGGGTGCTCAGCGAGCTGGCAAGGCTCGGTTTGCGTGGAGGGGGATCGACCCTCGGAGAGACGCGCGCCCGCTATGGCTTCGTACCCAAGCCGGCTGGTGCCGTGACAGTGACCAACGCACACATCGATGCGCTGAAGGAGTCTGTGGGTGAGGGTTGAGGGCGCGGCGAGACCTGCCAGGCGAGCGCTGTTCGACGTCAATGTCCTGATAGCCTTGCTCGACGCCGCGCACCAGTTCCATCGAACCGCTTGGGAATGGCTGGACGGAAACATCGACGCTGGGTGGGCGACTTGTCCGATTACGCAGAACGGCTATGTGCGCATCGTCTCGCAAGCCAGCTATCCGAATCCGAGTAGCACCTTCGAGGCGATGCAGAGACTGCGGGCCGCCACAATCGATGCGCGCCACGCCTTCTGGTCCGATAGCGTCAGTTTGCTTGATTCCACCCAGGTCGATCCGGACCGAATTCATGGACCGCAACAGTTGATCGACATCTACCTCCTCGCCCTGGCCGTGGCCAACCAGGGCAGGCTGGTCAGCTTTGACCACCGAATCAGCACATCGGCCGTCGACGGCGCCGATGCGGGCCATCTGGTGCTGCTCTAGGGTCAACCCGGAGCGCACATGCAACGGGGCGCGCCGAGCAAGAGCGGAAGAGCCGAAGTCGAACAGCCGAGTCAATCGCTCTCGCTCTGCGCTCCGTGTTCGACCCGCCACGCCTCAAGCGCGCGGGTGTAACCTTCCACCCATGACCGACGAGTCCTTCGAACAGTTGCTTCGAAGCCTCCTGCCGCTCGCCGCGCAGGCGCGGGAGGCGCGTTTGCTGGAAATTTTCGCGAGCGACAGTGAGGGCCTGACACTGGCGCGGCGGCGGTTGCTGGAACTTGACGAGGTCACGCTGCCGGCCGATCCGACCACGCCCAGCGAAGATGGATCGGCTGCCGCGCTGAACATCACAAGGCTGCAGGAATTGTTCGCTGAGGCGGTGGCACTCGACGCCCCTGAACGGGCCGAGCTGCTGCGGCAAGTCGGCGCAAGTGATCCGCATATGGAGCAATCGCTGGCCCGCCTGCTGGCCACCGACCAGGCACTGCATGGCCGCTCATTACCGAACCTGGCCCAGGTTGCTCTGCATGCGCTGCAGCAGGAACAGGACCTCGCACGTGGCGGACGCTGTGAAATTTCCGGCGATCAGATCGGTCCCTGGCAGCTGATCCGGCCACTCGGTCGCGGCGGCATGGGTACGGTCTGGCTGGCGCAGCGGGCCGATGGCCAGTTCCAACGGGTGGTCGCGCTGAAGCTGATCAGCGCAGGGCAAGAAACCCAGGCGATCCAGAACCGCTTCCTGCGCGAACGCCAGATTCTCGCCTCCCTCAATCACCCGAACATCGCCAAACTGCTGGACGGCGGGGTAGCGCCGGATGGTCGACCATACTTCGTGCTCGAGTATGTCGACGGCCAGCCGATCACCAGCTATTGCGATCGCCACAAGTTGCGCGTGGTCGACCGGCTGCGGCTTTTCCTGCAGGTCTGCAGGGCGGTCCAGCACGCTCATCAGAGGCTGGTCGTGCACCGCGACCTGAAGCCGTCGAACATCATGGTCACTAATGAGCGGATGGTGCAGCTGCTCGATTTTGGCATCGCCAAGCTGCTCCACCCGGACCTGCACGGCAGCGCCGAGCTGACCCGCCCTGAGGATCAGGCGATGACGCCCCGATACGCGGCGCCGGAGCAGATCCGCAACGAGACCATCACCACCGCGACCGACATCTATGCCCTCGGCGTGCTGCTGTATGAGTTGCTTACTGGCGCCCTGCCCTACGACGTGCAAAGCCAGGCCGGCCATGCGCTGGAGCGCGCGATCGTCGAACAGGAACCGCGCCGACCCTGCGCGACGCTGACCGACCCGGCCAATCGAGAGGCCAAAACGCTCGCCAGCCAGCGCGGTAGCGGCCTGACCGAGCTGACCGATGCGCTCGCCGGCGATCTGGAAACCGTACTGCTCAAGGCGCTGAAGAAGCAGCCGGTCGAACGCTACCCATCGGTCGAGGCGCTGGCCAAGGATCTGGAAGCCTATCTGGATGGTAAGCCGGTCAGCGCCCGGCCGGACAGCTGGCGCTACCGGGTCGGCAAGTTCATCGGCCGCCACCAGGCCGCGGTGGCGCTGTCCAGTCTGGCCGTTTTGAGCCTTATCGGGGCCCTGCTGCTGTCCTTGCAGCAAGCCGCGCTGGCGCGACAGGAAGCGGCCCGGGCCGAAGCGGTCGGCGCCTTCCTGATCGGCCTGTTCGAGGAGATCGACCCGGCCCGCGGC
>JBGTIE010000745.1:0-6820 GCA_041745855.1 Lysobacterales bacterium
GGGCGGCGCTGGCCGTCGTTGCCGCCTGTGCGGTGCTGACCTACGGCGGCGTCAGTCTGTTCGTGGTCGCCTTCTCGGTCTACCCGATGGCGCTGAGCCTGTTTCGCCAGGCCAATCTCCCACGGCGCTTCATTCCCGCCACGCTCGCCTTCGGTTCGGCCACCTTCACAATGACCAGTGCCGGTTCGCCGGAAATCCAGAACTGGATACCGATTCCGTTCCTCGGCACCAGCCATCTAGCCGCCTGGGAAGTCAGTCTGGTCGTGGCCGTGCTGATGGCCATCAGCGGTTATTTGTGGCTGGCATGGATGCTGCGGCGGGCGACGGAACGGGGTGAGCACTTCGACGAGCGGGAAAAGGATCCGGTCGCACGGACAACCGACTTGCCGCATCCCCTGCTCGCAGCCCTGCCCCTGATCGCGGTCCTGAGCGTGGCCTTCTGGTTGCATGACAGCTTCCAGACCTCGGCCCTGATCGTGGCGCTGCTGGCCGGCTGCCTGAGCGCCGGATTGCTGATGCTGCGCACCCTGCGCCAACCGGGTCAGGCGATGTCCGAAGCCGGTGTCGGCGCGCTGATCGCGATCGGCAACACCGCCGCAGTGGTCGGCTTCGGCGCGGTCGCCAAAGCTTCCCCGGCCTTCAGCATGGCGGTCGAATGGGTGACCCATATGCCCGGTGGCGGGCTCGTCAGCGCCGCGGTGGCGGTCAGTCTGATCGCTGCGATGACCGGCTCGGCATCCGGCGGCCAGGCCATCGCGCTGCCGATCCTGGGCCCGGTCTTCCTCGATCAGGGCGTCAATCCCGACCAGCTCCACCGGGTCGTCGCAATCAGCTCCGGCTGCCTGGATTCGCTGCCCCACAACGGCTATGTGGTCACGACCATCCGCGCGATCTGCGGCGAAACCCATCAAGGCGCCTATCCGGCCATGGCCGCGCTGACCGTGCTGGTCCCGTTGGGCGGCCTGATCGTCGCAATCGGCTTGTTCGCGCTGGGGATGTAGGGATACGTTACGCTGCCGACGCTGCTGCTGCCGGCGCCGACGGACCAAAGCGTTGCGCATAGTCCTCCAGCATCGCCGCATAGCACTCGCAGGCCGCCATCTCCAGGCCGGTGCGGGACAGTACCTCGATGCGGCCGCGGCTGTAGTGGATCAGTTCGCGCCGCTGCAGGTCGCCAGCGGCAATCGTGATGGCGCTGCGCTGCACCCCCAGCATGTCCGCCAGATACTGGTGAGTGAGCTGGAAATGATCGGCATGGGCGCGGTCATGGGTCATCAGCAGCCAACGTGCGAGCCGCGCCTCGATCTGGTGAAAGCGCATGCACAGGTTCGCCTGGGCCAGTTGAGCCATCAGCACATAGATATATCGATGCACAACGCGCCGTAACGGCGGACTGTCCTCCAGCAAGCGGTTCAATGTTTGCGCGCTCAGACGCAGGGCGCTGCCGCTGCTCTGTACGATCGCGCGCAAGCGGGCCGTCGGCACACTCAGCGACAGTGAGGCGCCGAGCATCCCCTCGCTCCCGATCAGACCCGCATCCAGCGGCGGATGACCCGTCGCGACGGCGACAGTGACGATCATGCCTCGCTGCGGGAACCACACATGTTCAAAGAAGTCGTCGGCCTCGCACAATACCTCGCCAACTTCCAGTTCCACCGGCTCGCAGGCCGCCAGCAGGCGGTGCCGTTCGAGCGCGGGCAGAGCCGAAACAAGTCGATTGGGCACGGGTCCCTGGCTAGCCCTTGGCATGGCAATATCCTGTATCGCGGCGCCATCGTGGGACAAGAATCTGGCCAATCACGACGGTCGGGGATACCAGTGTGCGCGGCCCCGTTGCGGGGTTTCTGTACGTTCGCACGCTTAGGCCCTGTCGGCGATTACTTCGCCTTCAGCCTCTCTGAGGGTTCCATTTCGTCTCGTAGGGCAGCAGCCGATCGGATTCCTGCTTGACCACCTCGTAGCATTCGCAGGTAAGCACTTCCAGTTGTGACCGGTCGAGCACCGTGATCTTGCCGCGGCTGTAGCTGATGACTCCGAGCTGCTGCAGCTTGCCAGCGGCTTCGGTCACGCCTTCCCGGCGCACGCCGAGCATGTTCGCAATCAACTCCTGGGTCATCGTCAACTGATTGGAGTTCAGGCGATCCAGCGACAGCAGCAGCCAGCGACACAGCTGCTGATCAATCGAATGGTGGCGATTGCAGACCGCGGTCTGGGCCATCTGGGTGATCAGGGCCTGGGTGTAGCGCAGCACCAGCACCAGCAACTCGCCGTGACGATTGAATTCCTCCTTCAGCACCGGGCCACGCAGGCGGTAGGCATGGCCGCTGCTCTGCACGATCGCCCGGCTGGGGGTGGTTTCGCCACCCATGAACAGGGCCAGACCTATCAGACCCTCATTGCCGACCACCGAGATCTCGGCCGAAGAGCCGTTTTCCATCACATACAGCAGCGAGACGATACAGTCGGCCGGAAAATAGACGTGGCGCAAGCTGCCACCGGATTCGTACAGCACCTTGCCCAGCGGCATGTCCACCATTTCCAGGTGTGATTCGATGCGGCCCATGACGTCGCCCGACAATGCAGCCAGCAAATGATTCTCGCGCGGGTTGTTCCGTGACACGACACACTACTCCGTGCGCAATGGGACATTGCGGGCGGTTCATTGTAGACCAATCGAGCCGTCATTAATGTTCGACTCCATACATAGGGCTCAGAGCTGATGGCTGAAAAGGCTGAGGGTGTACGGCCGGGGGTGATGGCTTAAGGCGGGCTGAGGACTGAGGGCCCGGAAGGGCTCCCAACGTGCGCGTAGGATGTCTAAAAAAATCGCATGTGCATGTGCTCTGCAAAATGTTCACATGGGTTTCATCGTACCCGTGGCTCAGACATTTGTGTTTGACACAGGTCAACCTGCAGGACGCCTCCGCGGAGCACACTTGTGGAACCAGTTCTTGGGGGAGCGCAGCATCGACAGTCGTGGATCCGGACCGGCCTGGCTGGCTGTCTACCTGGCGCTTATCCTGGTGCCGCTGGCGGTATTGCTGGTCGGCGAACGGCCGCGCGGCGGCGGCTTTCTGTGGGACTTCGCCCTGATCCTTGGCTATGCGGGCCTGGCCATGATGGGCGTGCAGTTCGCACTTACGGCGCGCTTCAAGCACGCCACCGCGCCCTTCGGCATCGACCTGATCTACTACTTCCATCGCTTTCTGGCCGCGGCAGCCTTTGTCCTGCTGCTGCTGCACGTACTGCTGTTGCTGTGGAAGTATCCAGACGCGGTGGGCAAGGTCGACCCACGCAGCGCGCCGGGCTACATGACGCTCGGCTGGATTGCCATCCTGGCCTTTGCGGCAATCATGCTGACCTCCCTGATGCGCAAGCCGCTACGCATCGAGTACGACCGCTGGCGACGCCTGCATGTGCTGCTCGCACTGCTGGCCGTGATCTGCGCGGTGCTGCATGTGCAGGGCTCGGGCACCTATCTGGAAGCCCCCTGGAAGCGTTTGCTCTGGAGTGGCCTGGCGCTGTCCTGGCTGCTGCTTGCCGTGTGGGTGCGATTGATTCGGCCGGCGTTGCTGATGCGCCAGCCCTGGCGAGTGGTGGATGTGCGTCAGGAGTGCGAGCGCAGCTGGACCCTGAGCCTGCAGCCCGAGCACGGCGAGATCTTTGCCTACCATCCGGGACAGTTCGCCTGGCTCAGCCTGCGCGCCTCGCCCTTTGCGCTGCGCGAGCACCCGTTTTCGTTCTCCTCCAGCCCGACGCGCCCGGGCAACATCGAGTTCACGATCAAGGAGCTCGGCGATTTCACCCGCAACATCGGCCAGATCAAGCCCGGCGAGCTGGCCTATGTCGATGGGCCCTATGGCGCCTTCGGTGTCGATCGTCACCCCCGCGCCGAGGGTTTCGTGTTCATCGCCGGCGGCGTCGGCATCGCGCCCCTGATGAGCATGCTGCGTGCCTTGGCCGACCGCGCAGAACAGCGCCCGCTGTGGCTTTTCTACGGCAACCGCGACTGGCGGCGGGTGGCGTTTCGGGAAGAAATCGAGCAGCTCGCCGACAATCTCTCGCTCACTGTCGTGCATGTGCTGGGCGAACCGCCTGCCGACTGGCAGGGTGAAACCGGCTACGTCGATGCCGCTGTGCTGCGCCGTCACTTGCCCGCCGAGTACGGGGCACTGCATTACCTGGTCTGCGGACCGGAGCCGATGATCCGGCTCGCCGAACGCAGCCTCGCCGAACTCGGCGTACCCTTGAAACAGCTGCACTCGGAAACTTTCGACATCGCCTGATGGGCCTAAGGAGCATCGAAATGCGAGAACGTTGGGCGCGAGCCCTGGCGATTGCCACTGGCGTCATGGTGCTGCTGCTTTCCGCAGCCATTGCCGCCGTGATAAACACCCCGTCCGACGAACCCGCCGCAGCCGTAGTGGCGGTCGCCAGCGAACCCGACCCGCTGCAAATCACCAAGGGACAGGCGGTTTACGATGAAAACGGCTGCGCCCGCTGCCATTCGGTGGCTGGAAAGGGCAGCCCGCGCAGCCCGCTGGACGGGGTCGGCTCACGCCTGAGCCGTGCGGAAACGCACGACTGGGTGACTGGCGCCGAGTCGGTGCAGGAGGAGCTGTCACCACGCGCGGTCAACGCCAAGCAGCGCTATACCAAACTGGTCGAAGAACAGATGGCCGCCCTGCTCGACTATCTGGGTTCGCTGAAGGAGTGAGGATTTAGGGTCAGGATGTCGAAGAGCATCCAAAGCGGCGCGGAGCGCCGCAGTCCAAAGTAGAGCGCCGGCCGCCTCGCGCTGGCTGTGCTCGGGCGAAAATCGTTGCTTGGCGGGCGCGAGGGACCGGCCTATGAAAGGCGCAATCGTATGACATGCGGCTCGGCCAGGCCCTCGGTCCTCGGCCCTCGGCCCTCAGCCCTGCCCCAACCAGCGCAACGCAGTGCGGTGGAACAAGGCGCTGCGCTCGGCCTCGGCCAGGCCCAGGCGCTCGATCGAGCTGCCGGGCTCCTGCTCGCCCAAGGGGAACGGGTAGTCGGTGCCGAGCATGACCTGGTCGAGGCCGACGGTGTCGATCAGGTAACGCAGGGCGCGGTCGTCGTGAACGCAGCAATCGAAGTACAGGCGTGCCAGATAGCTGCTCGGCGAATGCGGGTTGTCGACCGCGACCAGATCCGGGCGCATCCGGAAGCCGTGCTCGATCCGCCCCAGGGTGTACGGAAAACTGCCGCCGCCGTGGGCGAAGGCGATACGCAGCCGGGGGTGGCGTTCGAGTACGCCGCCAAAAATCAATGCGCAGGCGGCGCGGCTCTGCTCGGCCGGCATGCCGACCAGCCACGGCATCCAGTACTTCGGCATCCCGGCCGCGCCCATCATGTCCCAGGGATGGATCAGCACCGACGCATCGAGCGCTTCGGCGGTGGCGAAGAATTCGGCCAGATCGGGCGCATCCAGATTCCAGTCCTCAACGTGCGAGCCGATCTGCACCCCGGCCAGGCCCAGCTCCTCGACACTGCGGCGCAGTTCGGCGCAGGCCAACGCCGGATCCTGCAGCGGCACTGTCGCCAAACCGACATAGCGGCCCGGGTGATCGCGCTGGAGCTGCGCCAGGTGGTCGTTCAGATGCTGATGCAGCACCAGCGCCTGCGCCCCTGGCGCCCAGTAGCAGAACAGCACCGGCACGGTCGAGACGACCTGTCGGCTGATCCCGAAGGACGCGTACTGCTCGATCCGCAGCGCCGCATCCCAGGCATTGGGCTGGACTTCGCGAAAGAAGCGGTTGTCACGAAAGATCTGATGGCGCCCGCCCTCGACCCGCAAGACCGGGAAGCGGCTGTCGCCGAAACGCGCCGCCAGATCGGGCCAGTCCGGCGGCAGGATATGAGTGTGGGTGTCGATCTTGAGCATGGCGGTGCGGTCGGCCTGAAGTCAGGCGCGCAGGGTAGCATTGGGGGAGAGTTCCAGTGGCCAGTTCCAGTGGGCAGAGCAGTTCCAGTGGCCAGTTCCAGTTCCAGTGAAGAGCCAGGGCGCAGTCCCGATTAGCATTCGGCAAACTGAACGTTGCCGAATTTTCCTGATGCACAAGCCGCTCCGGTCAACACCAAACGCTCTGCCAGCGAGCTCGCATCCGGGTCGGGGTCGGAATCGGTATCGGAATCGGTCCTTCCCGGCCTATCCGGCTGCGTCCTCGTGAACCTTGAACCCAATTCACCACTGCGCTAACAGCATCGCAACGATCTGGGCGAGTGTGGCGGTAGGCCCTGCGCCGACGTGCTCGCTGACTGCCCGGTACACGGCTAGTCGTTGTTGGCCAAACCCCTGTTGCCTCGATTCCGATTCCGATTCCGACCCCGACCCCGATTCCCGTTGCCCTCAGCCCTTAATCCTCAAACCCATCTGCAAAAAGCTCCCCCACCGCCACCGCATACACCCGGCCTTCCTGGGGGTGGGTCACGGCCTTGAAGGGCGCGCCGGCAAAGGCCCACTCGCCGTCGGCGGCCAGACTCAGGCCGAAGCCGTCCAGGCCGCTGCCCTCGTCGATCAGCAGACGTGGATCGGCCTGCCACTGGCCGTTCCGGTATAGCCAGCGATAGAGCGCACCTTGACTGGACTGACCGGCGATATCGACGCCGGGCGCGCCGGCCAGCAGCACGTCGCCGGTCAGCGCGATGGCGCTGCCAAGACGATCGCCGGGGAGCGCATCAACGGCGGTCAGCTGCATCATCGGTGCCCCATCGCGCTCGATGTAGATCGCTCCGGCCGAGGCAGCGGCTGCCGGATCGGTCGAGGCGGCGATCGCGATGGTGCCGCCGTCGAGCCCCA
>JBGTIE010000746.1:0-4283 GCA_041745855.1 Lysobacterales bacterium
CAGCGATCGGCCTGCCGCTGGCCTTCGTCTTCGGCACGCTCTATGCGCTCCTGCTGACGCGCCTGGCCCCGCGCCTGCGTGGCCAGCGCAAGCGTTTCCGGCTCGAAGCCATCGCATTTGCGGCGCACGGCCTGGTGGCGATCCTGATCCTGATCCTCGGATTGGGCGTGCCATGGCTGGGCATCGAGATCTATGTGCTCGGCTACTCGATCCTGATCGGGCTGGGCCTGCTGGCGGCGCTGTACACCTTGCTGCGCATCCCCGATCTGATCGACGAGCCACACGCCTCGGTGCTGTCGGTGGGGCTCGCGGTCGGCTTCACCTCGCAGTCGAACTTCTACACCGCCTTCCGCGAAATCACCGGCGACGTGCCGTGCGGGTTTCGGCGCCGAAAGGCGGATTCGGGGCGCTGATTTGGCAACCCGATACAGACTGCCGACCATCGCAATCACCATGGGGAAACATTGATGAAGACCGCCGCCATGCGTCTGGCCGACGCCACTTCCGGACCATTCAAGGTCGCCTCGCTCTCGATCGACGTGCAGTCCGATGCGCTGACCGGCAGCGTCCACTGGGATCCGGCGCGCTCGATCTGGAACGCCGTGATGCTCCTTGTGACGCTGTTCGTCGCCCCTTTCCAATTGACCTGGGGCGCGGTCAGCGTGTTCGTCGTGCTGCTGGCGCTGACGATGTGCAGCGGTCATTCGGTCGGATTTCACCGGCGGCTGATCCATCGCAGTTTCCAATGCCGCAAGTGGGTCGAACGGCTGCTGGTCTGGTCGGGAACGCTCGTTGGCATGCAGGGACCGTTCTGGGTTATCCATTCGCACGATCTGCGCGACTGGGCCCAGCGCCAGTCCGACTGCCATCCCTATCTGCGCCACGGCCGTGGCCCGCTGGTCGACGCCTTCTGGAGCCTGCACTGTCGCCTGCAACTGGCCCACCCGCCGGCCTTCGATCCGGGCCCGGGCATCGCCGACGACCCCTTCTATCGCTTCCTCCAGCGCTACTGGATGCTTCAGCAACTCCCGCTCGCGCTGCTGCTGGTCACCATCGGCGGCTGGCCCTGGCTGATCTGGGGTATCTGCGTGCGGGTTTGTGTCGGCGTTTCGATGCACTGGTTCGTCGGCTATCTGTGCCACAGCCGCGGGCCGCAGGATTGGCTGGTCGATGACGGCGCGGTTCAGGCCCACAACGTCGCCTGGGCCGCGATCCCGTCGATGGGCGAGAGCTGGCACAACAACCATCACGCCTTCCCCGCCTCGGCCCGCCATGGACTCTATCCCGGCCAGATCGACATCGGTTTCCGCTTCGTTCAGTGGCTGGAGAGAATCGGCCTGGCCTGGGCGGTACAGGTCCCGCAGAACCTGCCGCCACGACCGGGGATCAGTCCGGTCGGTGCAGCCCAAGCCAGCCGCGATCCACTGCGGGATTTCGCGGCATGAAGATCGCCATCCTGGGGTTTCGGTCAGCGATGTTGAACTCGTTGACCGGAGGGACGTTGCGTCGCGCTGCTTACCGACAAACTTCGTTCCTGATTTGCGATTGAACCGCTTCGCGCTGGCCTCGGCATGGCCGGGCGGAGTACGGTGACCCACAGAACTCTCCGCACAGAACGAATATCCTGATCCCCGCCCAGCATCAAGCCGCTGCTGACTTTCGTGGTGTGGGCGCCGTTTGCAAGACCGACCAATTACCGATCACGCCATCGAGGTGCCCCATGTACGGATTCACAACCACGCTTGCCGGCGCTTCCTTTGACGACGTGCTGGCGCGGACGATCGCTGCGCTGAAAGCCGAGGGCTTCGGCGTGCTCAGCAATATCGACATTCAGCACGCGATGAAGGAAAAACTCGGCGTGGACATGCCGCCCTACCGCATCCTCGGCGCCTGCAGCCCGCCACTGGCGCACCAGGCCCTGCAAGCCGCGCCTGATATCGGCCTGCTGCTGCCCTGCAATGTTATCGTGCGCGAGGAAGCACCAGAGCGAGTCGTCGTGGGCTTCCTCGACCCACAGATCATGGTCAACCTGACCGACAGACCCGAAGTCAAAACGGTCGCAGACGAGGCGGAACAGCGCCTGCGCCGGGCCTGCGATAATCTCGGAGGGAGCGTGCCACAGGCTACCTGACTTGACTCTTCAATCGTCCATTGCGAGGCATGCGCTGCGCGCGCTTGCGAGCTTGCGGGTGACTGCAGCGCATGCCGTGGCAATCCAGAGATCTTGTTCGTGAAGAGCGAAAATCTCTGGATCGCTGCGGTCGCAAGCTCCCTCGCGATGACGAGGGTTCATGGCCCGTGTGCATTTTCGGGCCGAAAAAGGGGTCTCGCAATGACGAGAGTTCAAAGCCCGTGTGCATTTCAAGGCTGGAAAAGGCGTCTCGCAATGACGAATCTATGACGCGCTCCAGCGCCACTCCAGAACCTCCGGCATGTCGTCGCCATGCTCGCCGATGTACAGCTTGTGGCGCTGCATGGTGGACTCGTAGCGCGCGGTTTCTGCTGCAAGGCGGTCGGCAAGTCTGGGGATGCGCCGGATCGCGTCCAGTGCCAGTTGATAGCGGTCGAGATTGTTCAGCACCACCATGTCAAACGGCGTCGTCGTGGTGCCTTCCTCCTTGTAGCCGCGGACGTGGATGTGGTCGTGATTGCGGCGTCGGTAGGTCAGCTTGTGGATGATCGCGGGGTAACCGTGGAAGGCGAATATCACCGGCTTGTCGGTAGTGAACAACGCATCGAACTCGTGGTCGGCCAAGCCGTGGGGATGCTCTGACTTCGGCTGCAGCACCATCAGATTCACGACGTTGACGAAGCGGATGCGGATGTCCGGCACATAGCTGCGCAGCAGCGTCACCGCGGCCAGTGCTTCCAGCGTGGGCACGTCGCCGGCACAGGCGACCACGACATCGGGGTCGTGAGCATCGTTGCTGGCCCACTCCCAGATGCCCGCGCCGGCGCTGCAGTGGCGCACCGCGGCGTCCATGGTCAGCCACTGCGGTGCCGGTTGCTTGCCCGCAATGATCAGGTTGACATAGTTGCGACTGCGCAGGCAGTGGTCAGCCACCGACAGCAGCGTGTTCGCATCGGGCGGCAGGTAGATCCGCACCACGTCCGCCTTCTTGCTCGCCACGTGGTCGATGAAGCCGGGGTCCTGATGCGAAAAGCCGTTGTGATCCTGCCGCCAGACATGTGAGGTGAGCAGATAGTTGAGCGAGGCGATCGGCTTGCGCCACGGAATGTGATTGCACATTTTCAACCACTTGGCATGCTGGTTGAACATCGAATCGATGATGTGAATGAAAGCCTCGTAGCAGGAAAACAGGCCATGCCTGCCGGTGAGCAGGTAGCCCTCCAGCCAGCCTTCACACAGGTGTTCGCTCAACACTTCCATCACGCGACCGTCGGCGCTTAGGTGGTTGTCATGCGGCTGCAAATCGTCCAGCCAGACCTTGCCAGTCACTTCGAACACCGCATCGAGGCGATTCGAGGCCGTTTCATCTGGACCGAAGATGCGGAAATTGGCGCCCTCCAGATTCAGCTTCATCACGTCGCGCAGAAACTTTCCCAGCTCGCGCGTCGCTTCAGCTTGGACGCTGCCCGGTTCGGGCACGGCCACGGCATAGTTCCGAAAGGCCGGCATCGCCAGCGGCCGCAGCAACTCGCCACCATTGGCGTGCGGATTGGCGCCCATGCGGCGCTGGCCGGTCGGTGCCAGCGCGGCCAGGTCGCTCCGAAACCGGCCCTGCTCGTCGAACAACTCATCGGGCCGGTAGCTCTGCAGCCAGTCTTCCAGCTGCTGCACATGGCCAGCGGTCCGGAACTCGCCGATCGGCACCTGGTGCGAGCGCCAACTGCCTTCGACCGGCTTGCCGGCTACCTGCTTCGGTCCGGTCCAGCCCTTGGGCGTGCGCAGGACGATCATCGGCCAGCGTGGGCGCGGAGGAGACTGCCCAGGCGCGAGCGCTCGCGCCTGCTTTTGGATCTCGCGGATTCGCTCCAGCACCACATCCAGTGCCCCGGCCAGGGCCTGGTGTACGAGCGCAGGGTCGTCGCCCTCGACAAAGTACGGCTCGTGGCCGTAGCCCCGCATCAAATCGGTCAGTTCCTCCCGGCTGATGCGCGCCAGCAGCGTGGGATTGGCGATCTTGTAGCCGTTCAGATGCAGGATCGGCAGCACCGCGCCGTCGCGCGCCGGGTTCAGGAACTTGTTGGAATGCCAACTGGCCGCCAGCGCGCCAGTCTCGGCCTCGCCGTCCCCGATAACGCAGGCGACGATCAGGTCG
>JBGTIE010000747.1:0-3251 GCA_041745855.1 Lysobacterales bacterium
CCCGCCGGCGATGACGATTGCCTGCAAAAGACTGGTCTGACCCTTCAGCGGATAGATTCCGGGCTTGCCTACCGCACCTTCGACGGTGATGGTCTGGCTGGTGAACTCGCGGACAAACAACGACACCTGCGGGTTCTGCAGGTAATCCTTGGCCAGCATCTCGCCGACTTCCTGCTCCAGTGCCGGCACCGTCTTGCCGGCGGCGGCGATCGGCCCCAGCAGCGGCAACGAGATATTGCCCTGGGAGTTGACCCGAAACTGGCCGCTCAGCTCGGGCAACTGGTAGACCGCCAGTTCCAGCACATCCTGCGGGCCGATCTTGTAGTCATAACCGGCCAGCACATTGCCAGCGGGGGCACCGGGGTCCGGCGGCGGCAGGGTGTCAGTGGTCGTGACCATCCGTGCCTGGCCTTGGCGCACGTCACGCATGCTGTCCGACGCGCAGCCGATCAGCGAAAAGATCATTAGCAGGATTGTCAATCGAAAAATATGCAAACCAAGTCTCAATTCAGGAGCATGGCGTGGATTATCGCAGCTTTGCCTTACATCCTTCCGTGCGCTACCGCCAATGCCACGATTGTTCATGAAGTGACCTGGCGCAACAACTGATCGAAATAGTCGATCGTCGGCCGCAGTCCCTCTCGCAGACTGACCTTGGGCGCCCAGCCCAGTCGCTCGCGCGCCAGCGTGATGTCCGGCTGGCGCTGAGTCGGGTCATCGGCCGGCAAGGGCAACTGCCTCAACTTCGACCCCGCGCCGGTCATCTCGATCACGATCTCGGCCAGTTCGCGGATCGTGAACTCGCCCGGATTGCCCAGGTTGACCGGCCCGGTGAAATCCGCCGGGCTGTCCATCAGGCGCAGGAAAGCCTCGATCAGATCATCGGCGTAACAGAACGAGCGCGTCTGTGATCCGTCGCCGTAAATCGTGATGTCCTCACCGCGCAGCGCCTGCACAATGAAGTTCGACACGACCCGGCCGTCGTTCGGATGCATGCGCGGGCCGTAGGTGTTGAAGATCCGCGCCACCTTGATCTCCAGCGCATGCTGACGGTGGTAGTCAAAGAACAGCGTCTCGGCGCAGCGCTTGCCCTCGTCGTAGCACGAACGCGGGCCGATCGGATTGACATGACCCCAGTAATCTTCGGTCTGTGGATGGACCTTCGGGTCGCCGTAGACCTCGCTGGTGGAGGCCTGCAGGATCCGCGCCTTGACCCGCTTGGCCAGGCCGAGCATGTTGATCGCGCCATGCACGCTGGTCTTGGTGGTCTGGACCGGATCGAACTGGTAGTGCACTGGCGAGGCCGGGCAGGCCAGGTTGTAGATCCGGTCGACCTCCACATAGAGCGGGAAGGTCACGTCGTGACGCATCAGCTCGAAGCGCGGATGATCGAGCAGATGTTGCACATTGGCCTTGCTGCCGGTGTAGAAGTTGTCCACACACAGCACGTCATGGCCCAGCGCGATCAGCCGATCGCACAGGTGCGAGCCGAGGAAGCCAGCGCCGCCGGTGACCAGCACGCGCTGGGCGTTCAGATTTCTCATGAATACAATCTCATCGCAGCGTTCCCATCATCAGACGAAGTCCGGCATCTGCACGCTGCGACCGCGACCAATCCCCCAGTATTCCAGTCCGGCCGCCTCGACCTGAACCGGGTCGTAGATGTTACGCCCGTCAAAGATCACCGGCGTCTTCATGGTGTTACGAATCAACGCGAAGTCCGGGGACCAGAAGGCCTTCCATTCGGTCACCAGCGCCAGCGCATCGGCGCCATCCAGTGCGGCCATTGGCTCATCGACCAACCGCAGATCGGCCCGATCACCGTAGATGTTGCGGGTTTCGGCGGCTGCTTCCGGATCATAGGCCTGCACTTTCGCACCGGCAGCCCACAACTGCTCCATCAAATAGCGGCTGGGTGCCTCGCGCATGTCGTCGGTGTTGGGCTTGAAGGACAGGCCCCACAGCGCGATCGTGCGACCCGACAGATCGCCAAAGCGGCGCTGCACAAGCTCGATCAACTTGTCCTTCTGGGCTCGGTTGACCCGCTCGACAGCGTCGATGATGGCCGTGTCGTAGCCAAAAGAGGCCGCCGTGCGACTGAGCGCCTGAACGTCCTTGGGAAAGCACGAGCCCCCATAGCCGACGCCGGGGTAGATGAAGGCGTAGCCGATGCGAGGGTCCGAGCCGATACCCAGCCGTACCGACTCGACGTCCGCGCCGACCCGCTCGGCGATGTTGGAGATCTCGTTCATGAACGAGATCTTGGTCGCCAGCATCGCGTTGGCGGCATATTTGGTCAGCTCTGCGCTGCGCTCGTCCATCAGTACCAGCCGCTCGTGATTGCGCTGGAACGGCGCGTACAGCGTCTTGAGCAACTCGATCGCCCGCGCGGAACGACTACCCAGCACGATCCGGTCCGGTTTCATGCAGTCCTTGACCGCATCACCTTCCTTCAGGAACTCCGGGTTGGAAACCACATCGAACGCGATCTCCGCCCCACGCGCCTTCAACGCCTCGTTGATGCCTGCGCGCACCTTGTCGGCGGTGCCGACGGGTACGGTGGATTTGTTGACCACCACCGCATAACGCGACAGGTGCGAGCCGATCGTCCTCGCGACCGCCAACACGTGGCGCAGGTCCGCGCTGCCGTCCTCGTCCGGGGGCGTACCGACGGCGATGAACTGGATCTGGCCGTGGGCGATCGCGGGCACCACGTCGCTGGTGAACTTGAGGGTCCCGGCGTGGCGGTTGCGCTCGACCAGATCGTCCAGCCCCGGCTCGAAAATCGGTATCTCGCCAGCGTTCAGGCGGGCAATCTTGGTCTCGTCGATATCGACGCAGATGACATGGTTGCCCATTTCCGCAAGGCACGCCCCAGTAACCAGGCCGACATAGCCAGTTCCAAAAATCGTTACGTCCATGTGTATAAACCAATCCTGATTGACTGAAATTAGAGGCCGGCGAGATTAAAAGCGGATTGTTACCAGCGCTTTACTTGCCGCTTCTGAACAGGCTACAGAGGTTACACCGGCACGCTCAGCCATTTGCTAGCGTTTACCCTCGATTTCGAGCTCGTCATCCTCCGGACCAAGGTCGGGCGGCGCGAAGTCATCTGCTTGCAACGTGGGTTGGGAGTCTCCGTAAAGCTGATCGCGCAAGTGCCTGACCTCGTTGCGCTTGTCCAGCCAACGTCTCTTCATGGTCTGATAACGCCCTGGCCAGGTACCGCGCCCGAGCAGAAAGCCGGCGGC
>JBGTIE010000748.1:0-4148 GCA_041745855.1 Lysobacterales bacterium
CAGGTCCTGATCGTCCAGCGGCAGGCTGTTGAGTTGCAGGGTGAGCTGGAGGAAGCCGACGTAGGCCGAATAGGCCAGCCGGGCACGGTGTTCGGCTTCGATGCCCTGCATGCCGGCCTGGGCGAAGACGCGGGCGAGGTAAGTCATCCGCTCGGCGGCGACGCGTTCGAGCACCGGCGCAACGATATGGTTGTCGGCCGCCTTCAGCAGCGCGGCATAGGTCCGGTGCGAACGCATGTCGCGGCTGGTGGCTCGAAACAGCTCGCGCAGCCGTTCGCGCGGATCGTTCAGCGTTTCGATGCGGGCGATCAAGTTGTGTGTATCCGAGCGCTCCCAGCGCGCCAGAGCGGCGGCCAGCAGGGTGTCGCGATTGGCAAAATGCCAGTAAAAGCTGCCCTTGGTCACCCCCATCCGCTTGGCCAGTGACTCCACCGCCAGATTGGCCACACCGTCGTGGGCGATCGATTCCAGCGCTGCCTTCTCCCAATCGTCAGCCGTCAGCCGCGCCCGTTCCAGTTTCACCACTGTCGCTTCCATTCGCTTTCCTCATGTGCGCCATCCCCTTGCGGACGCCCATTGTTTGAACGTCCATACGGAAGCGTATTGACAGCGCCTTGCCGCGTCAACATACTCAGCCGTATGGAGTCAACGCTCGCGCCGCCCGCAGCATCCGCCCGACTCCGACAATTGTCGGGTTTCGACGGCCTGCGCCTGCACGCCGATCACTACGGCGATCCGGCGGCTGAGCCGCGCGTACTGTACACGCATGGCTTCGGTCAGAACCGGCGCGCCTGGGCTGGCACCGCGCAAGCGCTAGCCGATCGCGGCTGGAACGGGCTGGCCATCGATGCCCGAGGCCATGGTGATTCGGCCTGGCTGCCGTCGGGTGATTACCAACTCGAACAGTTCGTCGCCGATCTGCATCATCTGACCGGCGAGCTGACCGAGCCGCCGGTACTGATCGGCGCGTCGATGGGCGGACTGGTGGCCCTGCTCGCCCAGGGCGAGCCAGCCTTTGCTCAGCAGCAGCGGCCTCCATTCAGCGCCCTCGTGCTGGTCGATGTCACGCCGCGCTGGGAGCGCAGCGGTGTCGATCGCATCTTGACCTTCATGGCCGCGCACCCGGAGGGCTTTGCCAGCCTGGAAGCGGCCAATGCAGCGGTCGCGGCCTATCTGCCGCATCGTGAAAACAAGGATCCCGAACGCCTGCGCAGCCAGCTCCGCCGTGGGGAGGACGGCCGCTGGCGCTGGCATTGGGATCCGCGTCTGCTCGGCCCGGTCGCCAACAGTGCCGAGCGTTACATCCCACGGCTGCAGGCCGCGGCGCAGCGGATCGATATTCCGACCCTGCTGTTGTCCGGTTCGCTCAGCGATGTGGTGTCCGATCACACCATCGCCGAGTTCCGCGATCTGGTCCCGCACGCCGAGCACGTGGTGGTCGAGCAGGCCACCCACCTGATCGTCGGCGATCGCAATGATGCGTTCAGCGCCGCGATCCTCGCCTGGCTGGAGCGTCGTTTCGGGCCGGCCACAAACGTTCAACACCCTCCCCACGGCGCCGACGACGACGCCACTTCGACAGGAGTTTCCGCATGAGCAGTCTCTATCCGATACTCGGTGTGCTGCTGGTTACCGCTGTATGTCTATATTTGCGCAGCCCGCTGAAGGTCTGGACGCTGGCGGCTGCCGTGGTGCTCGGTCTGACCACCTTCTACGGCCAGGCACACTGGCTGGCGATCGGACTGAGCTGGCTGGCCTTCGGCGCGCTGGCCGTGCTGCTCAACTACGCGCCGCTGCGCGCTCGTTTGATCAGCGCGCCGATGCTGGATTTCTACCGCCGCCAGCTGCCGCAGCTTTCAGACACCGAGAGGGTCGCGCTGGCCGCCGGCACGGTCGGTTTCGAAGGCGAGTTGTTCAGCGGCATGCCGAACTGGCGCAAGTTGCTGGACGAGCCGGTGCCGACCCTGAGCGCCGAGGAACAAGCCTTCGTCGACGGCCCCGTCGAGCAGGCCTGTGCGATGGTGTCGGACTGGCAGATCACCCACGAGCTTACCGACCTGCCTGAAGAACTTTGGGATTTCCTGAAGCAGAACAAATTCTTCGGCATGATCATCCCTAAGCAATACGGCGGTCTGGGTTTCTCTGCCCACGCCCATTCGGTGGTGTTGCAGAAGCTCAACAGCATCAGTCCTACGGTCGGCTCGACCGTGGCGGTGCCCAATTCGCTCGGTCCGGCCGAGTTGCTGCTGCATTACGGCACCGAGGCGCAGAAGAACCACTATCTGCCGCGCCTGGCCGATGGCCGCGAGATCCCCTGCTTCGGTTTGACCAATCCATGGGCTGGTTCGGACGCAACCTCGATACCGGACTACGGCGTGGTCTGCACCCAGAAAGTTGACGGCAAGGACGTGCTCGGCGTGCGTCTGAACTTCGAAAAGCGCTACATCACGCTGGCGCCGGTGGCTACCGTCATCGGTCTGGCCTTCCGCCTGCACGATCCAGATCAGCTGCTGGGCGAGAAGGAAGACATCGGCATCACGCTGGCGCTGATCCCTCGCGACACCGCCGGGCTGGAGATCGGCCGCCGTCACTTCCCGCTCAATGTGCCGTTTCAGAACGGGCCGTTCACGGGCAAGGACGTGTTCATCCCGATCGACCAGTTGATTGGCGGCAAGGACTGGGTCGGCCAGGGCTGGCGGATGCTGGTGGAGTGCCTGTCGGTTGGACGCGCGATCTCGCTGCCCTCCGGCGCGGCTGGCGCGGTCCGTATCGGCGCGCTGGCGACCGGTGCTTACGCCCGCATTCGCAAACAGTTCGGCATGGCGATCGGTCGCTTCGAGGGGGTAGAGGAAGCGTTGGCACGGATCGGCGGCTACAGCTATGCGATAACCGCGCTGTCTCGCGCTACCGCCGCGGCGGTTGATCGCGGCGAGAAGCCGGCGGTGACTTCAGCGATCGCCAAGTACCACACCACCGAGATGGGCCGACTGGTTGCCTCCGATGCAATGGACGTGCACGGTGGCAAGGGCATCATCCTGGGCCCCAAAAACTATCTTGGCCGCGCCTGGCAAGGCGCGCCGATCAGCATCACGGTCGAGGGCGCGAACATCCTCACCCGCAACATGATCATCTTTGGCCAGGGTGCCGTGCGTTGCCATCCATACGTGCTGCGCGAAATGGAAGCGGCCGATATCGCCGATCCACTACGCCGACTGGCGGCCTTCGACGAAGTACTGTTCGAACACATCGGCTTCGCGATGTCCAACGGCGTGCGCAGCTTCGTGTTCGGCCTGACCCACAGCTTCGTCGGCAATTTCTCGGTCCCGGGCGATGCCTACACGCGGCGCTACTACCGCAAGCTGGCACGCTACTCGGCGGTGCTGGCGCTGATCGCCGACACCGCGATGCTGCTGCTCGGCGGCCGACTGAAGCAGAAAGAGCGTCTGTCAGCGCGCCTGGGTGACGTGCTCAGCCAGCTCTACATCGCCTCGGCCATGCTCAAGCGCTACGAGGACCAGGGCCGTCCGGTGCTCGACCGGCCCTTGCTGGCCTGGGCCTTTCACGACGCGATCTTCAAGATCCAGACCGCGATCGACGGATTCCTGCGCAACTTCCCGGTCAAGCCGGTGGCGATCGCGCTGCGCCTGCTGGTGTTCCCGATCGGCCGCCGCGAGCGCATCCCAAGTGACCGCCTCGGCCATCGCGTCGCAACCTTGCTGATGTACCCGAACGAAGCGCGCGAGCGCCTCGGCCAGTACGCCTACCTGAGCCCGACCGAACACAATCCGGTCGGTCGGATGGAGCAATTGCTGGTCAAGGTGATCGAGGCCGAGCCGGTCGAGCGCAAGCTGCACAAGGCGATCAAGACCGGCGAGCTGAAGGTCATCGATCCGGCCCAGCTACTCGACGAGGCCCTCGCCCAGGGCATCCTCAGCAATCAGGAGCACGCCCTGCTCACCGACGTCCGCGCCGGCACCCTGGAAGTGATCTCGGTCGACGACTTCGACCACAGCGAACTGGTCGGCGGCCAACAGGCCAGCGCGCAGGAATCGGGCGCCGAGTCGAGAGCAGAGTATCGGTCGGCAGCTTGAACAGCGGAGGGCCCAGTAGAGCAGGGCCCAGGGCTCAGGGCCCAGGGCCCAGTAGAG
>JBGTIE010000749.1:0-6452 GCA_041745855.1 Lysobacterales bacterium
GGCACGCCAGCCGTACAGATCGCATAGCCGCGAGACGATCGCCAGACCCAGCCCGGCGCCGGTACCTGTGGCGCCGACACCACGATAGTTGCGATCAAACAGCTTGGCTGCCTCGTGCCGGTTGATGCCGGGGCCGGAATCCTCGACCAGCACCCGGTGCCCTTCCAGGATCACCGAGACCATGCCTTGCGGGGTGTACTTGATGGCATTGCCGAGCAGGTTGCCGACTGCCACTGCAATGACCGACTGCGGTGCCTCGATTTCCAGTTCGGCCAGCCGATGCAGCTCCACCTCCAGCGGCTTGCGGCCGATCTGCGCGCGCGCGCTCTCGACCACTTGCTCCAGCACCGCGCCGACATCGGAGGTCTCGCCTTCGGCCGGTGCCTGTTTCTCGCCGCGCGACAGATGCAGCAGTGCGGTGGTCAGTTCGGTCGATTGCCTGGCCGCCCGCTCGATTCGCAACAGGCGCTCCTTCGCCCGCTCCGGCAGGTCCGGCATGGTCAGCATCAGCTCGGTAGTTGACATGATCACCGCCAGCGGTGTGCGCAGCTCGTGGCTGACGTCGGAGTTGAATTCGCGATCGCGCGCGACCAGCGTGGTCAGGCGGGCAGCGTAATCATCCAGCGCGCTGGCCACCTGGCCAACCTCGTCCTCGGCAAAATGACTGGCAATCGGCTCAGCAGCGCCCTCGCGGCCCAGGTTGGATATACGCCTGGCCAGTTCCGACACCGGTGCCATCACCCGCGAGGATGACCAGACCCCGAGCAGCCAGGCCAGGCCGCAGAAGAAGACCACGGTCACGACCACCGCTACGGTCAACGCCCGGCGGCCCTGTTCCTCCTGGGTGACGTCATAGCGCAAGAAGAACCAGAAGTCGTCGTCTTTGAGTACCGCCAGCTTGTAGGCGACCGGCTCGCCACTGCCGTTGGCTTCGACTACCCGATGGACTCCGTCGTCCAGATAGCGCCAGGGCAGTGGCACGTTGCCGAATCGACGTTCGCTGACGACATAGCCGACGATCTTGGAGTAGGTGGCGAGATCGTTGTCCGGGTCGACCCGGTACTGTTGCGCGTAGCTGGCCAGCTCGCGGCTGAGCGTGTCGTCAATCAGGCGGTTCTCGAGCCACTCGCGCAGCAGCAATACCGCCACCGCGAACAGTACCGCCAGCAGCGATCCGATCAGCAGCGACGAGATGATGATGCGGCTGCGTAGACGGCGGCGGTGGCGTCTATGCGGCGGCTTGAGGGTCGACGAGGCGATAGCCAATGCCGTGACGGGTCTGCAGTAGCGCCTGGTCGAAGGGCTTGTCGATCGCCGAGCGCAGCGTGTGGATATGGACCCGCAGCGAGTCGCTGTCGGGCAGTTCTTCGCCCCAGACGCGCATTTCCAGCTCCTGCCGGGTGACCACCGAGGGGCTGGCCTCCATCAGGCATTGCAGGATCTTCAACGCGATCGGATTGAGCTGGATGCTCTTCTCCTGGCGGGTCACGACCAGCGTGTCGAGATTGAAACTCAGGTCGGCCACATTGAGGATGCGTGCCTGCTGCGGCTTGCTGCGGCGGACCAGCACCTGCAGCCGGGCTTCGAGCTCCTGCAAGGCGAAGGGCTTGACCATGTAGTCATCGGCGCCGGTCTCGAACCCGGCCAGCTTCTGCTGCAGGCTGTCGCGCGCGGTGAGCATCAGCACCGGCGTGTGCTTGCGGGCTTCCTGGCGCAGCTTGCGGCACAGCTCCAGGCCATCCATGCCAGGCAGCATCAAGTCAAGCACGAGCACATCGTATTCATTGACTACCGCCAGATGCAGGCCGGTAATGCCATCGGCACCGAAGTCCACCGTGTGGCCACGGTCCTCAAGATAGTCGCCGATGTTGGTGGCGATGTCGGAGTTGTCTTCGATGACGAGTACGCGCATGGGGGAAGTCTAGCTTGCTTGGTGGTCTACCGGGCAGGTGCAATCTCGATTTCAGGTGCGAGTCATGTTTTGAGGAACCTGTGAGGCCTGAGCGCCCAGGGCCCAGGGCTCAGGGCCCAGTCCAGAGCGAGCTTGAGGCGATTGTGGAGGTTTCCCCTCAGTTTAGCTGGCCTAAAGTCGGCTCTTAACGTTGCTGGGCCCTGTGCCCTGAGCCCTGGGCCCTTCAACCGCTAGGTCCTCTGAAACATCAGTTTGAATCCCTCGTTTCACCCGAGGCTGCGCTCAAGATACCCATGCTGAAGGGGTTCGGTCGGTGCGGTTGCCTGCATTTGGGCAAAAGAAAAGCCCAGACGTGGTGAGGTTGGGGAATCCACCACGTCTGGGCTGAAGTTTACTGCCCCGATTGAAGCAATGTGCCCATGGAACCAAGGAGTGCGCAACGTATGACGATGCAAGCGCGATTCTGCCCGGACATTACTTAAGAAGCCGTTAAGCAGATCTTGCGAGTTCGTTAATGCCGCGCGTTGTTCCTCCAGCGTACGCTGGTTGATCCGGCCCTGCGCGTTCAGGGATTCTCGCCGCCGACCGCCTCGGCGGCGGGCTGGGCCAGCACAGCCTCGATAGCCGCAGCGGTGTGACCGGACATCGGCGCTGCAGGGTTGCTGTGCTCCGCTGCCGGGGCCGGTACCAGCGCGGTATCGTTGCTCGGCGCCAGTGCAGTCGGGTCCGCCGACACCGCCACTGCGCTTGGGTCGGCCAACGCCACCGCGGTTGTCACCGCCGCCCCATCGCTGGCGGACACATCGGCGACCATCAGTACGGGTGCCGGCTGGGCCCAGAAGCCCAGATCCACCAATGCGTCCATCACGACCTTGCGGCGCGGCGTGGCCACGTCGGCTACCGAGACACCGTCGACAGTCATCGCGAAATAGGCCCGTGGCTGGCCAGCCTTTTCAACCAGGCCAACGAACCAACCATAGACATCGCCCTCGGCGCGGGTGCACGAGCCGGTCTTGCCGTACAGCACGTACTCCTCGCTGCGTTCCAGTTCCAGCGTGTCGAGCAAGGCGCGAGTCTGCTGCGCGTTCAGGCCGAGCTTGCCGTCGCGCATCGCGCGCAGGAAATCCACCTGCTCCAGGCCGGAAATCTGCAGGCTGCCATTGCGCCAGAAGTGTTCGAGGCCACTGCTGATGTCGGCATTGCCGTACTTCAAGGCGGTCAGTTCTGATTTCACCTTGTGCGGTCCCAAGCGGGTGACCAGGTCCTGCAGGTACCACGGCACCGAACTTCGGGCCGCGCTGCGCAGGTCGTGCTGGCGCTGCCAAGAGGCTGGCCAGGTGGCATCGGCCGGAAAACGGGTGTTGTCCCACGCCAGCGCCGTATCGGTGGGCTTCAGCACGCCGGTACGCAGGCCAATCACCGCGGTCGGCAGATAGAAGGTCGAGCAGGGCGAGGCGCGCTCGGCCAGCCGCGGCAGGTTGACCCGGAAGGACAGGGTCGAATGGGCGTCGTAAATCTCCATCGCGCCCCAGCGGCCGTGGAAATGATGTGCAATTCCCGCCGCGCTGGCCGAGAGCGGGGCCAGGCAAAGCGCGACGCAGAGCAGATGGCGAAACTTCATGGGACGGGTCACCTCGGGTATTAGGGCAGTGGATCAGACAAACCGCCTTAGGGTACTCCGTTTTCCGTGACAAATCAGCGTGGTGCCAGTCGCTTGCCGCTCAGGTAGCTGCCAGCTGAGTCAACCAGAAAGCGGCCCGCCAGGGCAGTGCGGCCCAGCAACAACGGAAAGCGCATGCCGTGCCTTGGCATCAGGTTGAGTTCGATCTGAAACTGCTCGCGGCCGACCTGCAGCGTGCAAAGGACGAAGGGACGCAGTGATGTATGGCCACCGGAATCGGTCACCGGACGCTCGTCGGAGACCTCCAGCACGCACTCGACCACGGTCGAGCCCGGCCCGGCAGCCTCGACCCGGAAGCGCACATGCGGCGCGCCGTTCTGATTGAAGCGCTCGGCGTCCAGTACATGCAGCGCCGACGAACGCGCGCCGGTATCCACCTTGGCCTTGATTGAACGTACGCCCAGGGATGGCAACGCCACCCACTCGCGCCAGCCCAGTACTGCGGTCATGTCGCATCTCCTTGGCTTCGGCGGCGAACCGTAGACAGGTGGGTCGGCAGAGTCAACAATGGAGACAGGGGACGAGACGAACTGGTGCCGATCAGGCCAAGTGCACAAGTCGGGAGTTGGGAGTCGGGAGTGCGCATCGTGGAGCGGTTCGCTGTTGCGATTGGCGCAGCCTGCGTGAGCGGTACGTCGCCTGCCTCCGCAGTTCTCGCCTTTGAACGGCCCATGGCGACCGGCGGTGCTCCTGCTTTGGCGGTAGCTCGTGCTCTTGCTGTTACTCCCAACTCCCTACTTCCAACTCCCGACTTTCCACCCGAACGGCTGCATCAGTTTCGCCTCCATGCCGACACGTCCAAAATCACGACATTCCCCCACCAGAGGATCTCCACAATGAGTTTCGGTTCCGAATTCAGAGAGTTTGCGATGCGCGGCAACGTTGTCGATCTGGCCATCGGTGTGGTCATCGGCGCTGCCTTCGGCAAGGTCGTCAGCAGTCTGGTTAATGGCATCATCATGCCACCGATTGGCCTACTCATCGGCGGCGTCAACTTCGATGACCTCAAGCTGACCATGAAGGATGCCGTGCTGGCGGCTGACGGCAGCGTCGTGACCGAGGCGGTAACGCTGAACTACGGTGCCTTCGGCCAGACCATCCTGGACTTCCTGATCATCGCCTTCGCCATCTTCATGGTGATCAAGGCCATGAACCGGATGAAACGCAAGCAAGACGCCGACCCTGCCGAGCCAGCACATCCGTCGGAGGAAGTGCAGTTGCTTAGGGAGATCAGGGATTCCCTGATGCAAGGCCCAAGGCCGAGGGCATAGAAGATCGAGGGCCCAGGGCTCAGGGCCCAGGGCCCAGAAGAGCATGGGCATGAGGCCGCTCCACTGGGCCCTGGGCCCTATGCCCTGGGCCCTGCTCTACCGCGTCAACCACCCCGCCAACATATCGGCCAGCTTGCGATAGGGCGGGTTGAGCAGGCCCATCGTGTGCCAGCGGGCCTGGTAGAACACCGGCTTGAGTTTGGACAGGGTGTCGAAGCCCCACTGGCCGTGGTAGTGGCCCATGCCCGACGGGCCGACGCCGCCGAAGGGCAGGTTGCTCTGGGCGATGTGGAACAGGGTGTCGTTGATCGCCACACCGCCGGCGATGGTGCTGTCGAGCACGCGTTCGACCCGCTCGCGGTTGCGGTCAAATACGTACATTGCCAGTGGCCGATCATGCTGGCCGATGTAGCTCAGCGCCTCGGTCAGTGTCGTGTAGCCGAGCACCGGCAATACCGGGCCGAAGATTTCCTCGCGCATCAGCACCGAATTCGGGTCCGGGTCGAGCACCAGCGTGGGCGGGAAGATGCGCGATGAATCCGGCAATGACTCACCGCTGGGATTGATCCGGAACACGCGCGCTCCGGCACTCTCGGCGTCATCGACCAGGCCCTGCAGGCGGGCGTGATGGCGGTCAGACACGATTGTCGTGTAGTCGGGGCTTTGAGTCAGGGACGGATAACGCCGCTCGATCTCCTGTTGCAGGGCACGCACATATTGCTCGCGCTGGTCGTGCGGGACGAGCAGATAATCCGGCGCGATGCAGGTCTGCCCGGCGTTCAGGAACTTGCCCGAGACGATCCGGTTGACCGCATCACTCATCGGATAGTCGGGGGCGACCAGCACCGGCGACTTGCCGCCGAGTTCCAGCGTCAGCGGCGTCAGATTGCGCGCGGCGGCTTCCATCACACGCTTGCCGATCGAGGTCGAGCCGGTGAAGACAAGGTGGTCGAAAGCCAGCGCGGAGAAGGCCGCGGCGACGTCCGGTCCACCGAGGAACACCTGCACCTCGTCGGGCTCGAAGCAGGCCGCGACCAGCTCGGCGATCAACTCGCCGGTGCGCGGAGTCAGTTCGGAGGGCTTGAGCATGACCCGGTTGCCGGCCGCGAGCGCCGCGGTCAGCGGCAGCAGCGCCAGTTGCATCGGGTAGTTCCACGGCGAGATCACCCCGACCACGCCGAGCGCCTGCGGCCGGATCTCGCAACGGGCCGGCTGGAACAGACCGTCGGCTGCAACCGGCCGCGGCCGCATCCAGCGCCGCATCATGCGCAGGTGCTGGTCGATGTCATGCAGCACGATCATTACTTCGGCAATCAGGGTCTCGTGGCGCGAGCGCCGGCCGAAATCCTTGCTGATCGCCTCGGCAAAGGCTTCACTTCGCTGCTTCACCTCCGCCCGCAGGCGCTTGAGCAGACGCACCCGGTCGGCGTAGTCAAACGGCGAACGCCGATGCGCAGCGCGCTGGGCTTCGAGAGTCTGGAGCAGGGCGGGTTGGTAGGTGTCCATGAGGGCAGGGCTGAGGGCTGAGGGGTCAGGGCTGGGGAGCCGTGTGGTTCCATGGTAGCTCAGTTGGGTGAGGGGCTGGGCT
>JBGTIE010000750.1:0-3745 GCA_041745855.1 Lysobacterales bacterium
TCCCTACTATTCACCACCACACCATGGATCATCTCAACAAAGTCCATACACAGCTACCAATGACTGCCGAATCATCGAGTACCGTGGACATCGGATCGCGGCTTTCCTCAGTACTTCGATGGATCGCTGCTGCCTCGGCGACCCTCGCGCCCGGCTTGCGCGCTGCCTGGGAACCAAGAGCTGGGGCGAGGCGGGTTGTGGCTCGCGGCATGGTGCTGTTTTGCGGTGTGTAGAGGTCTGCGGGCGGGACGCCCGCGGTCCCAGGAAGGGCAAGAGCTTGGGAGGGACGCCCGGGCGAGGCGGGTTGTGGCTCGCGGCATCGTGCTGTCTTGCGGTGTGTTGTGGTCTGCGGGCGGGACGCCCGCGGTCCCAGGGAAGAGCAAGAGCTTGGGCGGGACTCCCGCGGTCCCAGGACCCGCGGTCCCAGGGAAGTCCGATCAACCCAGCGCGAGGCGGATCTCGTCGAGGATCGCCGGGTCGTCGATCGTTGCCGGCGGTTTGTAGTCGCGGCCGTCGGCGATCGCGCGCATCGTCGCGCGCAGGATCTTGCCCGAGCGCGTCTTCGGCAGGCGTTCGACCACCACTGCGCGCTTGAAGGCGGCGACCGGGCCGATCTGCTCGCGCACTCGGGAGACGAGCTCGGCGATGATCTCGGACTGCGGTCGATCGACCCCGTGCTTGAGCACGACCAGGCCCAGCGGCAGTTGGCCCTTCAGCGCGTCGGTGATGCCGATCACCGCGCACTCGGCCACGTCCGGGTGGCCGGACAGCACTTCCTCCATCGCGCCGGTGGACAGCCGATGGCCGGCGACGTTGATCACATCGTCGGTGCGGGACATTACGAACACATAGCCGTCCTCGTCTATGTAGCCGGCGTCGGCGGTCTGGTAGTAGTCGGGAAAGGCTCTCAGATAGCTGTCGAGGAAGCGTTGCGGGGCGTTCCACAGACCGGTCAACGCCCCCGGTGGCAGCGGCAGCTTGCAGACCAGCGCGCCGATCTGGCCTGGCTCCACCGATTGGCCGCCCTCGTCCAGCACCTGTACGTCCCAGCCCGGCACCGGCAGTGTCGGTGAACCGGCCTTGATCGGTTTCTCGCCCAGACCCAGGCAATTGGCGCAGATCGGCCACCCAGTCTCGGTTTGCCACCAGTGGTCGATCACCGGCACGTCCAGCCGCTCCTCGGCCCAGCGTAGTGTGTCCGGATCGAGCCGCTCGCCGGCCAGGAACAGCGCGCGCAGGCTGGTGGTGTCGTAGCGGGCCAGTTGCTCGGCGCGCGGATCCTCCTTCTTGATCGCGCGAAAGGCGGTTGGTGCGGTGAAGAACACCGCCACCCGGTATTGCTCAATGACGCGCCAGAAGGCGCCCGGGTCGGGTGTGCCGACCGGCTTGCCCTCGTACAGCACGGTCGTGCTGCCGTTCACCAGCGGCCCGTAGACGATGTAGGAATGGCCAACCACCCAGCCGACGTCGGAGGCCGCCCAGAACACTTCCCCCGGCTGCACGCCATAGACGTTGCGCATGCTCCAGGCCAGCGCGACCAGATGACCGCCGTTGTCACGCACCACCCCCTTGGGCTGGCCGGTCGTGCCGGAGGTGTAGAGGATATAGAGCGGATCGGTCGCGGCCACCGGCACGCAAGGGTGCGGGCGCGCCGCATCGACCTGGGCGTGCCAGTCCAGATCGCGCCCTGCCACCAGTTCGGCGCGCAACTGCGGCCGTTGCCAGATCAGGCAATGCTCGGGGGGATGCTCGCTCTCGGCGATCGCCTGGTCGAGCAGCGGCTTGTACGGGACTAGCCGACCGGGTTCGATCCCGCACGACGCCGACAGGATCAGCTTGGGCCGGGCGTCATCGATGCGCACCGCCAGTTCATGCGCGGCGAAACCGCCGAAGACCACCGAATGCACCGCGCCCAGTCGCGCCACCGCAAGCATGCCGATGACCGCCTCGGGAATCATTGGCAGGTACAGGATTACCCGGTCGCCCTTGGTCACGCCGAGCGTGGCCATGGCACCGGCAAGCCGTTCGACGCGGTGCTGCAGTTCGGCGTAGCTGAGCTGTTGCGTCGTTCCGGCCAGCGGCGAGTCGTAGATCAGCGCGATGCGCTCACCGAAGCCCGCCTCGACATGCCGATCAACCGCGTTCTGGCAGGTGTTGACCAGCGCGCCGCCGAACCAGCGATAGAGCGGCGCCTGGCTGTCGTCCAGGACCTGGTCCCACGGCCGCTGCCAGTCGATCGCGCGCGCCGCCTCGGCCCAGAACGCTTCTGGATCGGCCATCGACGCTTGCCAGGCGGCGGTGTATGGGTCTGCTAGTGCTGTGCTCATATGGCTGGCGCTCCGCGGAAAGATCGGCCATCCGCAACGGCGGGCCCACTTCCATGCTGACCACCAATCTGCGCACGCCGAATGACCGAGGTCAATTGGACGATGGTAAAAGCGTCATTGCGACCGCTTCAGTCCGCGAACAGCGCGCGATGATCGTCTTTCAGGTGCCTGGAAAAGACCGCCAGCGGAATTTCCACCTGCGGCGTACCGATCGCATAGGGGCCGACCTGATACGGCTGGAAAGTGATCACCAAGGCGCGAATCTTCGCGTTGGCGTCCAGCAGCGGCCGGTAATGCGTGAAATTGGCCGGGTCGGCCGAGGCGCCGGTCTGAATCCATTCGAGCACGGCCGGATCGACTTCCTCGCCCGGAGTGAATCCGTACTGTTCGAGCTGGCTGCTCAGTCCAGCTACCGCCGCATCGCTGATTGCGGTCCAGACCGCTTCATCGGCAAACCAGTCCTCGATCGTCATCAATGCCGAGCTTTGCGGCAGATAAGTGAAGCTTCCGAGCAACGGCATGCCGTGCGCGCCACCGCTGTACTGGTGTCCGCTCAGCTCCAGATGCAGCAAGGAATCTGTCTGCATCGCGCTTTCCACCGTCAGCTCCAGCGTCCACGGCTGGTCGAATTCGAATCCCTCTTCCTTCGCCGCCAGCGCCTGTCCGATGAACTCGTCACGAATCTGCGCCAGCTGCGCCTCCACCGCCCGCAGCAGCGGCCGATGCGCCAGATCGATCGGCGCACGAGTGATCTTCAACTGGTATTCGGCAGTACTGCGCTCCTCCACCGGCGGCGGACTGACCTGCGCCGAGGGCGCGACGAGCGCAGCCGGAGCAGGGTCGGCCGGGACGGCCGATTGCTGACAACCAAACAATGCAATCAGTCCAGTCAGCAGAGCCAGCAAAGGTGCGCGCATGACCACCAATTCCAGTACGGGGATACAGATATTACCCGGAATGGCGGTTGCTGAACGGATTCTTTCCCTTTACCCAAGGTCAAAAGCTTTTTAAACACAAAGGACACAAAGGACACAAAGGAGAGCAAGAGCAGAGCCAGCGATTGAAAGAGCAAGAGTGCTGGATCGCCGCGGTCGCTTAGGCTCCCTCGCGATGACGAGGGTTCAGACAGCCCTGCCCTGCTCTACCTCTGCTCGCCTCGCTCTGCTCTGTTTTGCTCTGCTCCGCTCTTGCTTTCCTTTGTGTCCTTTGTGTCCTTTGTGTTGAAAAGCTTTTCGCTCTGGCTCTGGCTCTCGGGTCATCAGCGCCCGGCGCGGGCCAGGGCCCAGACTTCGATCCGGTCCACCCCGACCCGGTGCAGGGCGCGGGCGCAGGCGGCCAGTGTGGCGCCGGTGGTCATCACGTCATCGAGCACGATCACGTGTTGTCCGCGCAAGGACGGATCGGCGGTGAAGGCTCCA
>JBGTIE010000751.1:0-1624 GCA_041745855.1 Lysobacterales bacterium
CCAGCTCGGTCGCGTCCGGCGGAAACTCGATTTCCAGCGCAGACAGCCAGGCCAGATCAAGCGGCGGCTTCGGAGTTTGCAGGTCGTCACTGGACATGGTGACTGGAGTATAGGCGCTAACGGCGTGTGAGCTAAGGGGGGTGGCCCTTTTGGAGTCTCGCAACAGTGCCGTTGGTGCGCGACAACGTAACGAGGGCCCAGGGCGCAGGGCCCAGGGCCCAGTGGGACCTGGGCGAAGTTCAACTTTGGACGCTGGGCACGTCCACCGGCGCAGCAGCATCCTGAAGGAGCCTTGGACATCCCATCTTCCGGGTCCTCCCGTAGGTTAAAAAACGCTTCCCGGCCGATGCAGCAGGGCCGGCCACTGCGCCTCGGCGAACGCCGCTGGCGGCAGGATATGGAACAAACCGAGACGGGCGCAGCGGCGGGCCAGCTTGAGCAGGTCGCGGTCCTTGCTGACCAGCGCCCAGGCGCCGGCGTTGGCCGCGAGCTGGAGGAATTTCTGGTCGTCTGGGTCGCAGCAGCGGGGCAGTTTGTCTGCGTTGATACTCGCGGTTTCGACCGCTTCCATCGGCTTGTGCAACTTCGCATGCGCCTGTCGCAGGGTCTGCTGGCGCTCAAAGTCGAGCTGCCAGATGCGATAACCGAGCACGCGCCGCCACTCCTCGGCGCACTCGTCGTTGCAGACTGCCTGCAAGCGACCGTCGGCCAGCGCCGCGGCCAGCGCGGCGCAGGATGGATCAGCGAACAGCAGCAGGTCGAGGCAGACATTGGTGTCGAGGACGACGATCCGGGGTGACTTCATGGTGAGTGGATCCCCACCAATGCATCAGTTTGAATCGTACCCAGCGTGGCCAGCACACTGGACTTGCGGCGCCCGGACATCGACCATGCGCAACCCCTGATGATCAAACTGGCCACAGCATGCAGCGGCTCTGCAGTATCGACGAAATTCCCGACGGCGGCGCGATCGAGGTCGACGACGGCGACGGGCCGGACACGCTGGTGGTAATGCGTTTCGGCGCGGCCGTACACGCCTATCTGAACATCTGCCCGCATGCTGGCCGACCCCTGAACTGGGCCCCGGGACGCTTCCTGATCGGCCACGGCCAACTCGTCTGCGCCGCCCACGGCGCCGCCTTCCGGCCCGAAGACGGCCACTGCATCGGCGGCCCCTGCCGCGGCGAATCGCTCAAGGCCATCACGCTGGAACTGCGCGACGGTGCCGTCTGGCGAATACCGGCTGCCTGAGCTGGACGGCAAGAGCTTTTCAACGGCAAGAGCCTTTCAACACGAAGGACACGAAGGACACAAAGGGCACAAAGGAAAGCAAAGAGCAAAGAGCAAAGAACTTCAGGGAGGCATCCTTGCAGCAGCCTTGACCATGCGCCGGTCGCGACTCCCTTTCTTGCTGGCGCTTCAGTCTGTCCGATTGCTCGCTCGCTGTCCTGCGCTGGAAATCTTGAGCAAAATATCATCATCCCCAGCAAGGACTGTATCGACCGCGATCAACCAATCGCCCCATGCCGCTGGATCAGCCGTGCCACCGTCTTCGAGTAGCGACAGTCCCCCCAACAAGGCGCCAAGCTCGGATGATTTGGTCAACCGGTACTCATTCTCCAAA
>JBGTIE010000752.1:0-1891 GCA_041745855.1 Lysobacterales bacterium
GGTGCCAGGGGAAACTGCCGGTGCAGGCGCGACAGCACCCGGTGCTCACGGGCCATGTCGTGCGCCCCCGGCGCCACCGGCCCGAGCGGCGGGCGCCGCACGACCAGTTCCAGATCGCCAAACCGCACCAGGTAGGTCAGATTGGCGCTGCCGCCAGGAAACTGTGCCACGCTCATTGGCCCCTCTGCGCCGGTCACGTGCTGACGCAGGTAGTCGGCCAG
Source organism: Lysobacterales bacterium (assembly GCA_041745855.1). Lineage (GTDB taxonomy): Bacteria > Pseudomonadota > Gammaproteobacteria > Xanthomonadales > SZUA-5 > JAWLAT01. The sequence continues at coordinate 222 of JBGTIE010000752.1, forward strand.
GCGCGGCCAGTCCATCTCTTCATCAGGCCTGACGGTCGCCGTCTCCCAATACTGCATCGACGCTCCCGCGGTTCCCGCGCCAGACGAAATTCTAACCCGATGGGTGGTCCGATGGAGCCCTCTCTCTGTGGGAGCCCTCTCCCGAGGGCGAAGAAGAATCGCCCTCGGGAGAGGGCTCCCACATCTGATAAGATCGGCTGCATCGCAGTGCAGACCAGACCCATGCAGCAGGACCCTCAATTTTTCGACGTTGCCCCGCAAACGTTCCAGACCGCCGTGCTGGAGCGGTCCCGGCAGGCGCCGGTGGTGCTGCTGTTCTGGGCGGCGCAGGTGCTGCCTTCGGTCGACCTTCGCCGCAGCCTGGAGACCTTGGCGAAGCCTTATGCCGGCAAGGTGTTCATCGGGCTGGTCGACGTGGGGCGGGACCCGACCCTGGCCCAGCATCTGCGGGTGCAGGGCCTGCCGAGCCTTCGCGTGGTCCAGGACGGGCAACTGGTTCATCAGATGGATGGCGTACAGTCCGAAGCGGCGCTGCGCGCTCTGCTCGAGCAACTCACCCTGTCGCCGGCGGATCTGCTGCGAGACGATCTGGCGGCGCTGCTGGCCGCCGGCGACTACCCGCGCGCGCTCGCACTGCTCGAGCAGGCGCTCGCCGAGGAACCGCAAAATCAGGCATTCCGGGTGGAACTGGCCGACGTTCTGGCGCGTCGCGGCGATCTGGACGAAGCGCGCAAAGTGCTGGCTGCCATCCCGGAAGGAACCGACGAGCGCGACCGGCCGGAAGCCCGCATCGAGTTCCTCGAGGAGGCGGCGGGCCTCGAGATCCTGACGGTGCTGGAGTCGCAGCTGAAGGCCAACCCGAACGATCTCGAGGTGCGCTACCAGACCGCGGTTCGGGCCGTGGCTGACGGCGACTGCGAGCGCGCCCTGGAATCCGCGCTCGCCATTCTGCAGATGGATCGGGAGTTTCGCGACGACATTGGTCGCCTCACGATGATCCGCATCTTCAAGCTGTTGGGAAAAGGTTCCGAGCTGGCATCCCGCTATCGGCGGCGGATGTTCAACTACATGCACTGAATGCGCTGACATTGCGCACAGTGAGATGCTGTGATCCAGGTCCTGTCCTGCGAACCGCCGGTCCCTTATGCTTGCGCCGATTCACCGAGTCAGCGAATTGCAGCATGGACGCGCAGCGCCGCTCACCCCTGATCTTGAACTGGCAGGACCAGTCCGCCGTGCTGGACGGGCATCGCCGTGACCTCAGTCTCGGCAGCCAGGCGGATTGCGGATTGCAGGTCACCGGCCCTTACACGTCACGTCACCATGCCACCATCGAACGCCGCACCCACGCCTATGTGCTCGTCGACCACAGCACCAACGGTACCTACGTGCAGACCGAGGACGACCGGGTGACCTTCGTGCGTCGTGGCGAGGTTCGGTTGTGGGGAGATGGCTGGATCAGCCTCGGCAGTCCGCTGGCCAGCAAATCGGCTGTCAGATTCCGTCACGAATGATGAGCCTGCCATCGGAGCAGTGGGCCTGGCAGAGCGCGCAGCAGACCCATCGAGGCAAGCGCCGGCCGCACAACGAGGACGCCGTGTTGAGCCGTTCACCCGCCGGCCTCTGGGCGGTAGCGGACGGTATGGGCGGGCATCAGGCCGGCGAGATCG
>JBGTIE010000753.1:0-17504 GCA_041745855.1 Lysobacterales bacterium
CCGCAACTCCCGCTTCAGCACCTTCCCGGCGGCATTGCACGGAAACGCATCGACGATATGCAGCGCCTGCAAGCGCTGGTACTTGGCGGCGACGCGTTCATTGATCCACTCCCGTAGCGCCTCGGCCTCGCACTGCTGCCCGGACCGTAGCCTCACCGCCGCGGCGGGTACCTCGCCAAAGCGAGGCTCGGGAATGCCGAACACGGCGACTTCCGCGACCGCCGGGTGGCGTGCGGCGATCTCTTCCAGATCGCGTGGATAAACCTTGACCCCGCCCGAGTCGATCATGTCCTTCTTGCGATCGACCAGGTACAGGAAGCCTTCGTCATCGACATGGCCTATGTCGCCGGTGTGCAGCCAGCCGTCGACCAGCGTCTCGGCGGTCAGCGCCTCACGTCGGTAATAACCAGGCATCAGGATCGGGCCCTTGCCAAGGATCTCGCCGTTCTCGCCTGGTGGCAGCTCGTGACAGGAGGAATCAACGATCTTCATCGCAAACAGCGGCGGTGGGCAGCCGACCGAACCGGCCTTGCGCGGCGCGTCGGCAGCATCGAGGATCGTCACGAAACCTTCGGTCAGACCGTACAACTCGTGGTAGGTGCCCGGCAGCAGGCGCATCCATTGCTCGCGTCGCTCGGCTGGCATCGGTGCACCCAGGGTCAGCAGCATCTTCAGGCTGCGCAGGCGAGCCGGGTCGAAGTCAGGATGGTCGAGCAGCGAGATTACTTGCGCCGGCACCATCATGCAGTGACTGACCTGCTCGGCCTCGATCAAGGCCAGCGCGCGACCGGCATCAAACGCGCTGTCAAGCACATAGCGAGCGCCGCTGTAGAAGGCAGCCATCATCGTCACGAATGCGCCGTTGAAGACGATCGCGCCGGTCTGCAGCACTACCGACTGGCGATCGATGCGGAACGCCTGCGCAAACACGATGCCGTAAGTCGCACGGATCCGGTGGGTGTGGACGATACCCTTCGGCAACCCGGTCGTGCCCGAGGTGTACATCAGGTTGTAGACGGCATTTTCGTCCAGGTCGGCCGGCGCGCCCAACGCTGGATCGGCGGCGTGCAGGCGCTGCGCCAGCTCCGCCCCGAGTCCATCGCCCTGCCCCGCCCCGATCCACCACACTTCGGGTAGCTCGACGTCCGCTTCCCGCATCTTCTGCAGCGCCCCTTCGACTTCCGCTCGCACCCGCGCATCGGCCAACAGCGCTCGCGGCTTCGCATCGGTCAGCAGACTCAGCATGCCCCCGGCACGCAGCATCATCGAAAGCGGTACCAGCACCGCGCCGATCCGCGGCACCGCCAGATAGGCGAGCATCGCAGCCAGTCCGTTCGGCAGCAGCAAGGCCACCCGGTCGCCCTGGACCACCGGCAGCGAGCGCAAGGCGGCAGCGAAGCGATCTACTTGTCGCTCCAGTTCGGCCTGGCTCAGCCGCTCACCCTCAACCACCAGCGCGATGTCCCGCGGGTGCTGGCGGGCGTGAACGGGCAGCAGATGGGTACAAGCGAGCATCCGGCCACTATGCGGCGCAACGGGTGCGGCGTCGATTGGTCGATAGTCTCAGGGCAGAGGGCTGAGCGCTGAGGGCTGGGTCAGGGCTGAGGGTTGAGGGCTGAGGGGTCAGAAATGCCTGCAAGCTCGGGCAGGCTAGAGCTCTTGAACTTACTCCCGACTCCCTACTCCCAACTAGCGGTTCCGCCAAGTTCACCACGCTCCCGGTCAACGACGGCGAGCTCACCGCGTTATGCAACACTCGTCCGCCCAGACATCCACTGGAAAGCCTGATGCATCGACGCCCTACCAGCCTCGCCGCCTTCACCTTGGTCGCCCTGTGGTCGATCGCCTGCCACGCCGTGCCACCGGAAAGCGGCCTTTGGTATGACCGCCAGCACGAAGGTCACGGGCTGGACCTGCATCGGGCCGGGCCGGTCCTGTTTGGGGCTTTTTACACCTATGCCGAGAGCGGCCGGACACAGTGGTTATGGATCCAGACCGACGCCATCGACGCGCCGACGGGCGAGTTGACTCGCTACCGCCGGAACGACGGCAAGCTGCAGGGCAGTATCGCCGGTGAGTTCACGCTGACCCCGGTCAGCGCCTGCAGCGATGGCATCGCGCGCCCGGGTGCCCGCGCGCTGCTTGAGTTCGAGTTCCAACTCGACCAGTTCAGCGGCCGCTGGTGCATGGAGCCGCTGCTGCCGGCGGTTCCCGATCCGCACGCGGTGCTCAGCGGTGCCTGGTACGACCGGACCGATCCCGGCTGGGGCCTGTTCGCGCATCACTACCCGCGCGCCGATGGCAGCAGCGAAACCTACCGAACGCTGTACTTCCACGGCAGCGACGGCGAACCGCGCTGGGCCTTCGCCCAGCAGGCATTGAATCTGCTCGACGCCACCCAGCAATTCTTTACCCCTTTCGCCGAATGCTTCGGCTGCCCGCCGCCGGTCGCGCTGACGGTTCCGGTCGGCTCGGCCCGGATCGCCTTGCAGCAGGCCAGCGAGTTGCCGGTGGCTGACCGCAACCTCATCGAAGCCGACCTGAGTCTGGACGGCGATCCCTTCCAGCGCCAGACCACGCTCGCCCTGCTGTCCGACGTATTGAGGATTCCCGCCGCAGCCAGCACCAGTGAAGGCCCGTTGCGCGGCGCACCGCTGGACGACGGCATCGAGGTGTTCCGCAACGTCCCCTTTGCCGTCGCACCCACAGGCGAACTGCGCTGGCGGGCGCCCGAGCCGCCGCCACTGCGCGAGCAACTTCGGGACGCGAGCGAGTTCGGTCCTGCCTGCCTGCAGCCCGAGGGCCAGGGCTTCTTCAGTGGGACACCAGAGCACCAAAGCGAAGACTGCCTCCAACTGAACATTTGGCGCCCGGCCCGTCCCGAGGACGATTCGGCCGAAACCGCGCGGCCGGTGATGGTCTGGATTCACGGCGGTGGGCTGACCCAGGGCTCGGCGGTTCAGCTCGCGAGCGGCCAGTTGCTCTATGACGGCGCCGTGTTTGCCCGCCAGGACGTCGTCTACGTCAGCATCAACTATCGACTCGGCCCACTCGGCTATCTGGCCCAGCGCGACATGAGCGAGCCAGCCAATTTTGGCCTGCAAGACCAGATCGCTGCATTGCAATGGCTGCAGGCCAACATAGCCAGCTTCGGCGGCGATCCGCGGCAAGTGACGATTTTCGGCGAGTCTGCCGGCGCCGCGTCGGTCTGCGCACTGCTCGCAAGTCCAGCCGCCCGCGGCCTGTTCGATCGAGGCATCCTGCAAAGCGGCAACTGTCGTCAGCGCATTCCGGTACTGTCCGAGGCCTTTACTCAGGGTGATCGCATCGCCGCCCTGGCTGGCTGTTCGGACGTCGCCGAACCCCTGGCCTGCCTGCGCGCCATAGGCGGCGCTGAATTTATCGCAGCCACGCGTGCTGTGATCAATACCGGCCCTGGCGGCCCTGAAGGCGAGAGTTTCGGTCTGTTTCTCGACCAGCGCACGCTTGATGCGGCGCCCGGCCCGGCCATCCGCAGCGGAATCGCGGCCCAACGACCGCTGATCATCGGTGTCAACGACGACGAGTTCACGACCCTGGCCCCGGCATCAACGCTGCCTGCCACCACCGCCGGTTATGAGGCAGCGATCCGCGCCCAACTGGGCCTGATCGCCAATGCTGTGCTGCTGCTGTATCCGGCCGCCGCCTACGAAACACCCCAGCGCGCCTTCCAGGACCTGCTCGACGATATCGGCTTCACCTGCCCCAACCGCCGCGCCGCCGCCGACCATGCCGCGCTCGGCAATGAGGTCTTTCACTACGCGCTGACCGAGATTTTCCCCGATCCCGGCCTGCAGGCCCTGGAATCCTTCCACGGCATGGACATCGCGCTGCTGTTCGGACCGCGCCCACAGGCCTTGCCCGGCGAACGCGAGCTGGCGTTGGCGATGCAAGCGGCATGGATCGACTTCGCCTACGGCCTGGCACCCGGCAGCAGTGCGGGCCTGAACTGGCCGAAGTACACCGCGCAGGCGCCGCTGTCGCTGGAATGGAATCGCAATGGCCTGAGCCTGATCGACGACTACCGCGGTGACTACTGCAACTTCTGGCGCCAGTTCGTGGATTTGTGATCCATTTGGCCCGGATGTTTCATGACCGTGCGTAGCTGCCCTGCCCCGCAAGCTCCTTGCGGGACAGGGCATTTGTTGCGAGCCTCAACCGGTCGGATAGCTGTAGCTGGCGCCCACGCCGAGCGGAATGCCGAAGCCCCAGAAGGCGATCAGGAATGCGGTCCAGAGCACCAGCAGGGCGATCGAGTACGGCAGCATCAGCGCCACCAGCGTGCCGATGCCGCTGTTCTTGACGTACTTGCGGCAGAACACCACGATCAAGGGGAAGTACGGCATCAGCGGCGTGATGATGTTGGTGCTCGAATCGCCGACGCGATAGGCCGCCTGGGTCAGATCCGGCGAGATCCCCAATTGCATCAGCATCGGCACCATCACCGCGCCGATCAGGGCCCATTTGGCCGAGGCCGAGCCCACCAGCAGATTGACGAAACCGCTCAGCAGCACGATACCGATCAGCGTCACCGCCATCGGCAGATTCAAGGCCTGCAAGGCATTGGCACCCTTGATCGCGAGCAGCGCGCCTAGTCCGCTCTGACCGAAGGCGTAGATGAACTGGGCGGCAAAGAAGGCCATGACGATGTAGTAGCCCATCCCGCTCATCGCCTTGCTCATTCCTGCAATCACGTCACGATGGGTCTTGACGCTGCCGGAGACATAGCCATAGACCACGCCGGGAATCAGGAAGAAGACGAAGATCAGCGTCACGATCGACTGCATCAGCGGCGCCTGCGCCACCACCAGCTGGCCATCGGGAGCGCGCCAGGCCGAGGTCGAGGGCAACACGCTGGCGACCAGCAACAGGAAGCTGATGACCATCGAGGCGACCGCCCACAGCAAGGCCCGCGACTCCTCCGGCTTGAGGGCTTCCATCGTCGGCATCGACTCCAGATCGCCATCGACGACCGTCTTCTGCAACCGCGGTTCGATCACCCGGTCGGTCAGATACCAGCCCACCAGAATGACCAGAAATGTCGATGCGGTGGTGAAGTAGTAGTTGTTGAGCGGGTTGACCAGCACGGTCGGATCGGTCAGCTGGGCGGCCGCCTGAGTCAGACCGGCGAGCAGCGGATCGAGACTCGACGGCACAAAGAAGGTGGCCGAAAAGCCTCCCGAAACGCCGGCAAAGGCGGCTGCGATGCCGGCCAGCGGATGACGTCCGGCGGCGTAGAAGATCACCGCACCGAGTGGAATGACCAGCACATAGCCCGCATCGACCGCGACATGGCTGAGCACGCCTACGCCGACCAGCGCCGGCGTCAGCAGCATCTTCGGCGTCACCGACAGCACCGCCCGCAAGGCGCCGTTGATGAAGCCGGTGTGCTCGGCCACCCCCAGTCCAAGCATCGCCACCAGCACCACGCCCAACGGCGGAAAGGTCACGAAGGTGTTGACCATCTGCGCCGCAAAGGCGGTCAGGGCCGCGCCACTGAGCAGATTCTTGATCTGCAGCGGCTCGTTGGTGCGCGGGTCCAGCTCATCGAAGCTGCTGCCCGAGAGCAGCCACGACATCACCCACACCACCACCATCAGGAGCAGGAACAACACCGCCGGATCCGGCAATCGATTGCCGACCCGCTCGATCCAGTCCAGGGCACGATTGACAAAGCCGCGCGGCGGCGCGGGGCTGGCCAGATCAGTCATGAGCGCATTCCGAGGTTTCAGGAGCGGCAAGGGTAGCGATCTGGGAGCCTGTTGTCTTGCGGCGGTGCGCTAGCGCTGCAACTTCGTGTTTCAGACCCCTCAATAATTGGATAGGGCCCAGGGCCCAGGGCCCAGGAGGTCAAAGGCATGCGTGACTGGCTCGCTGCTACTAGAGCCAAACCGTCTGCCGGTTGAACGGTTCTTCCCGGGCGCTTGATTCCCCCGATCGCAGGCCCCACTATGTAGTCACCACCGGGGGCGCATTTGGTTTCGACGTGGGTCTCGAACCCTGGGGTGCATGTCGAGGGGGTAGCTTTCCTCGTTAATCCAGCTGCAAAGACTATAGTCGCCAACGACGAAGTCTACGCTCTGGCGGCCTAAGGCCGCCTAACCCGCAACACCTTGTGTCCATGCTCGGTGCAGGCGGGTCAGAATCATGGAATCGCGAGCCAACGTGCCTGACGCTGGCAGCTAAAACCTACAGGCTGGTCGTATGACATTCCCGCCGGTCGGAGCGTCATGCGACGAGATCAAAAGATCCGGCTAAACATGTAGATCCTCAGATGTAGGGCTTGCGGACGGGGGTTCGACTCCCCCCGCCTCCACCAACCTTCAAACCCCAATCGTGCTCGGTTGGGGTTTTTTCTTGCCCGGATGCGCGGGTTCTCTCCTGTTGTGGCAATTATTGCGAGCCAATCGTCATTGCGAGACGCCTTTTCGGGACCCGAAATGCACACGGGCCTTGAACCATCGTCATTGCGAAGGAGCCTAAGCGACTGCGGCAATCCAGTCGCTTTTCGCTGTTGCTCTACCGCCCTGAAAGGGCAGTCCAAGTTAGCCTGGGGCAACGCCCCAGGAAAACCCGACCACGAAAACCAGAGCCCTGAAGGGGCGAACCATCGCCGGCTGCTGAAGCGTTGGTGCGGTTCAAGGCGCGCACCGCTCCGGGTCTTGCATCGGTACCGGCTTCCCGGTTGCCTCTGGCAACGCGGTCGTGTCGGCATGGCGCACGTGCGGATATGGTGCGCCCCTTCAGGGCTCGGGATCGACGTGCTGCTTACCTGGGGCGTTGCCCCAGGCTAACTTGTGCTGCCCCGTTGGGGCGAAGAGCACAGCGTGGCGAGCTGCTCAAAAAATCAGCAATTTACTTCTTGGGTTCATGGAGAGGCCCGCGCCGCCCGATCTCCAACCGTAGACGTGCACCCGTTCGGCGCGGGCCGCGGCAATCCAGTGCTCTTGTTTGGAGAAGCAAACGCGATCGCCGCGGTCGCTTAGGCTCCCTCGCGATGACGAGGGTTCAGGGCCGCCCGATAGGGGGGGCTCGCGATGACGAGGGTTCAAGGCCCGCCGCTCAATCCCGCGCGCGCACCCAGTCCGGCACGCCCGCCAGCAGTTCCACCAGCAGTGGCAAATCGTCGCCACCACCCTGGGCCATATCCGGTCGGCCGCCGCCCTTGCCGTTGATCTGGCGGGCGACCTGCTGCAGCAGATCACCGGCCTTGATCCGGTCCAGAGCCTTGCCTGCCACACCGGCGGCGAGGCTGACCTTGCCGTCCTTCGCCGCGGCCAACAGCACGGCGCAATCGCCGAGTCGGTCCTTGAGGCCGTCGATCATCTCGCGCAGTTGTTTCGTCTCGACCCCTTCCAGGCGCACCGCCAGCACCTTGATGCCGTCCACATCGACCGCCTGGCTGGCCAGATCGCCGCTGGCGGCGCTGGCCGCCTTGGCTTTCAGGCTCTCCAGCTCGCGCTCGGTGCCACGCAGGCGCTCGAGCAGCTGGGAAACCTTGTCGGCCACCCCGTCGGGCGCACTGCCGACCATCCCGGCCGCGCGCGCCAGTTCCTGCTCGCGGCGAGCGACAAAGTCCAGTGCGCCCTCGCCGGTGACCGCCTCGATGCGGCGAATCCCGGCCGCCACGCCACCTTCGGCAACGATCCGGAACAGGCCGATGTCGCCCAGCGCCTGGACGTGGGTACCACCGCACAGTTCGGTCGAAAACTCGCCCATCCGCAGCACCCGCACCCGGTCGCCGTACTTTTCGCCAAACAGGGCCATCGCACCGGCACCGATCGCCTCGTCGAAGGCCATCTCGTTGGCTTCGGCGCGGGCATTGGCGCGAATCGCCTGGTTCACCTGGCGTTCGACCCGCGCCAGCTGCTCGGCGCTCATCGGCTGGAAGTGGGAGAAGTCAAAGCGCAGCTTGTCCGGCGCGACCAATGAACCCTTTTGATTGACGTGCTCACCCAGTTCGGCCCGCAAGGCGGCGTGGAGCAAGTGGGTTGCGGAATGATTGAGCACCACCGCCTGCCGGCGGGCGCCATCCACCTCGGCCCGCGCCTTGTCGCCCAGCAGCAACTGACCGCTTTCCAGAACTCCACTGTGACCGTGATACACGCCGGCCAGCTTGGTTGTGTCCTCGACCCGGAACACGGCCTCGCCGCAGCGAAGTACCCCGGTGTCGCCGACCTGACCACCAGATTCAGCGTAGAAGGGTGACTGATCGAGGATGATCAGTGCGCGTTCGCCGGCGTTCAGTGCCCCGCGTGCTTCGCCATCGACCAGAATGCGCTGGACCTGGCAGTCGTCCGCGGCAAGGCCCTCGTAGCCCAGAAAATGGGTCGCGTTGAGACCCTGCGACTGCTCCGCGCTGATGCCGAAGCCGCCGCCGAAATGACTGGCCAGCCGCGATTTTTCGCGCGCGGCCTGCATCGCCGTCTCGAAGCCGGCCTGGTCCACCTGCAAGCCGCGCTCGCGCGCCACATCGGCGGTCAGGTCGGCCGGAAAACCGAAGGTGTCATAGAGCTTGAACACGTCAGCGCCGGCGATCTGCCCGTCACTGCGGGCGGCAATCTCCTCGAACACGCGCATACCGGCATCGAGGGTTTCGGCGAAGCGCTCCTCCTCGCTCGCGAGGGCCGCACGCACCATCTCACTTCGGGCCACCAGCTCCGGATAGGCCTCGCCCATGACATCGACCAGCGGCGCCACCATTTGATGGAAGAAACCGGTAGCCGCGCCAAGTTTGTGGCCGTGCCGGAGCGCACGCCGGATGATCCGGCGCAGCACATATCCGCGGCCTTCGTTGCCGGGCAGCACGCCATCGACAATCATGAAGGCGCAGGCGCGGATATGGTCGGCGATCACACGTAGCGAAGGATGCTCGATGTCCGCCTGCCCCGCCAGCGCCGCGGCGGCCTTGAGCAGATGGACGAAGCTGTCGATCTCGTAGTTGCTGTGGACCTGCTGTAGTACCGCGCTGAGCCGCTCCAGACCCATGCCGGTGTCGACGCAGGGCTTCGGCAATGGCGTCAGACGACCGTCCGCATGGCGCTCGAACTGCATGAAAACCAGGTTCCAGATCTCGATGTAGCGATCGCCGTCCTCGTCCGGCGAGCCCGGTGGCCCACCGGCGATATGTGCACCATGGTCAAAGAAGATCTCCGAGCACGGCCCGCAGGGACCGGTATCGGCCATCTGCCAGAAGTTGTCCGAGGCGTAAGGTGCACCCTTGTTGTCGCCAATGCGGATGATCCGATCCGCCGGCACGCCGATCACCTTGTGCCAGTGATCATAGGCCTCGTCATCGGTGTGATAGACCGTGATCCACAACCGCGTGGACGGCAGGCCATAGACTTTGGTCAGCAACTCCCACGCGAAATCAATGGCTTCCACCTTGAAATAATCGCCAAAACTGAAATTGCCGAGCATTTCGAAGAAGGTGTGATGGCGAGCGGTGTAGCCGACCTGGTCCAGATCATTGTGCTTGCCACCGGCGCGCAAACAGCGCTGGGCACTGACGGCGCGACGATAATCGCGCTGCTCGGCACCGAGAAAGGTGTCCTTGAACTGGACCATGCCCGAGTTCGTGAACAGCAGCGTTGGATCATTGCCCGGCACCAGCGCGCTGGAGGCCACGACCCGATGCCCCTGGCCAGCGAAATAGTCGAGAAAGGCACGGCGGATCTGATTACTGGTCATCGGTGGCGCGCTGGACATGGACGGCATTCTGGAGTGGGCATGACCGGATACTTTAGCGTGTATGGCGGGGATGCTGGCCATTTGAGTGAGGCGGGGGATCGGGGTCGGAATCGGAATCGGAATCGAAAGCAACAACATGGATCTGGGCCACGAACGACCCGACGTGTATCGGGCAGCCATCGCTTTCGTCGTGCGTACCGCCGGATACCCTGAGAAGCAGATCGATTCCGATTCCGATACCGATTCCGACCCCGAGGGCCCAGCGAAGCTCACGCTGCGCACTCCCGACTCCCTACTCCCGACTCTGGCTGCCACTCGCCTCGCACCCCATCAACCCCTCGGGTTATCCTGACCACCGCTCCCCGCCGGACCTGACCCATGCGCCTGTGCTTGCTGACTGCCCTGCTGCTTCCGCTGGTGGCCTCGGCCACACCGCCCGACCCGGTCGCGATTGCGGCCGGACTGCAGCCGAAGGTGATCGAATGGCGGCGTGACTTTCATCAGCATCCGGAACTGGGCAACCGCGAGACGCGCACCGCCGGTATCGTCGCCGAGCACTTGCGCAGCCTGGGACTGACGGTCGAGACCGGCATCGCCCACACCGGCGTGATTGCGCTGCTCGAAGGCGCCAGACCCGGTCCACGATTGGCCCTGCGCGCCGACATGGACGCACTGCCGGTGACCGAGGACACCGGCCTGCCTTTTGCCTCCACGGTCCGGACCGAGTTTGCCGGCGAGCAGGTCGGTGTGATGCACGCCTGCGGCCATGACGGCCACATGGCGATCCTGATGGGCGTGGCCGAGGCGCTGGTGGCGCAGCGCGAGCATCTTTCCGGGTCGGTTCTGTTCATCTTCCAGCCGGCCGAGGAAGGCCCTCCCGAGGGCGAGGAAGGCGGTGCTGCCTTGATGCTGAAGGAAGGCCTGTTCGAGCGCTTCCAGCCCGACGCGGTGGTCGGATTGCACCTGCTGTCAAATTTTCCCGCCGGCACGGTCGCGGTCCGCCCCGGTCCGTTCATGGCCGAAGCCGACAGCTTCAAGATCATCGTCCAGGGCGTTCAGACGCATGGCTCGCGGCCGTGGAGCGGTATCGATCCGGTACTGGTCAGCGCCCGCATCATCGAAGGCCTGCAGAGCATCGTCAGTCGCCGGGTCGACCTGACCCGCTCACCAGCGGTGGTTTCAGTCGGCATCATCAAGGCCGGCATCCGCTACAACATCATTCCGGACCAGGTCGAGATGGTCGGCACGATCCGCAGCTTCGAAGATGATGTGCGCGAGGCGATCTATGCCGACGTCGAACGCATCGCCAGCCACACCGCGCAAGCCCATGGCGCCAGCGCGAGTGTCACGATCAACCGCCATACCGTCGTCACCGCCAACGACCCGGCCCTGACCACTCGATTGCGACCGTCGCTGGTGCGTGCGATGGGGGCCGACAAGGTCATCGAGGCGCCGATGTCGACCGTGGCCGAGGACTTCGCCTATTTCGCCGAAGTCGTGCCCGGCTTCTACTACTTCGTTGGCTCCACCCCGACCACGCTCGATCCGGCGACGGTGCCGACCAATCATTCACCGCGCTTTGATATCGACGAAGGCGCGCTGGAGGTCGGCGTGCGCACGATGCTGCAAGTAAGCCTCGATTTCCTCGCAACCAACGGCAGCTGATCAGGATGCCGCTGGCGAGTATCAACGGGACCGAGATCCACTACGACGAGCACGGCGCCGGGCCGGCGGTGGTGCTGATCCACGGTCTGGGGTCGAGTGGCGCCGACTGGGCCTTCCAGCTGCCGGCATTGCGACCGCATTTCCGGGTGATCGTGCCGGACCTTCGTGGGGCCGGATTGAGTGGCAAGCCGGCCGGTCCCTATCGGGTGGAACAGTTCGCCGACGATATCTGGGCCCTGCTCGAGCATCTCGGAGAGACCGAGGCGCAACTGGTGGGCTTCTCGCTCGGTGGCGCGGTGGCGCTGGAGATGGCCCTTCAGCGAGCCACACAGGTGCCGAGCGTGGTGACTATCAACACCCTGCCCAGCTACCGCATCGACCAGTGGGCGAAATGGTGGCAGGCGCGCGCCCAGATACTGATGGTGCGCTGGCTGGGTCTGCCGCGTGCGGCGCGGATGATCGGAGCGCGGCTGTTCCCTGAGCCGCACCAGGCGGCGATGCGGCGGCGCGTCGAGGAAGTCGTTGGTGCCAACGCCCGGCGACCCTATCTGGACACGGTACGCGCACTGATGAACTGGTGCGCCGCTGATCGGGTCGCAGGTCTGCATTCCCGGTTGTTCATGCTGTCGGCCGAGTACGACTACACGACGCTGGCCGAGAAGCGCCATTGGGCCGAACGCCTCGGCGCCGAGCACCGCGTCATCGCCGGCTCACGCCATGGCACGCCGTTTGATTCGATCAACGCCACCAACGCCTGCCTGTACGCCTGGCTGTCCGGGCAGCCGCTCCCTCCCGATGCCGAGTTGAGCGTCGACGGACCGGAGCGGACGCCGGCGATGGCGCCGGATTGAAAGCGAAAAGCGGAGAACTACAAAGGAACCACAAAGGACACGAAGGACACAAAGGAAGAGCTTTTGGCTTGGCTGCCTGGCTAGGCACAGCCGCAGTTCCTGAGCATGCTGGCCAAGCTGCGCTAGTCAAGTGTTCGGCTCTTCTGCTCTCCTTCGTGTCCTTTGAGTCCTTTGTGGTCAATCCGCTCTTGCGCTCTTCAGACCTGCCTCGCCAACCAAGGCTGCGCCCTCTACGGTCGCAGCGCACTTTGGAGACTCGGTGTGAGGCTGCATCAGATGGCCTCGCGCCCAATGACGCACTGCGGCTTGCTTCATTGGCGCTAAGGGTGGAGGCTAGGACGTCCCGAAGCTTCAACTGCGCCGCGGTGACCGTCATGCCCAGAGTCAATCCAGTCAGACCCCCACGAGCCTTCCACAACGGCTTTTTGAGTCCGCATGAGGTCGATCTGATGTACGGGCTGGAACCGGTGTTCGAAGCGGGCCGGGATCAGCGTAATCGCGCCCTGCTGGAATCGCATGCGGTGCATTGCCCCTACTGCTGGCACAGCTATCAGGCCGACTTCGAAACCGCGCTGGGCAGCCAGGACCGGATCGAGGACTGCCCGCGCTGCTGCGGTCCGATCGAGTTGCAGTTGCGGGTCGACGAGCTTGGACACCAGCATCTGGAGGCCGAGCGGGCGGACTGAGGGACTCTTGTCGGCCGTTGTCGCGATCGGCGGCTCTCGTAGGCCGCTGTGGCCGATCGGCGCAGAGCTTCGGCCGACGCGCGAGGTTCCATCCGATCGGGCTCAGCGGCGCTCTTGTCTCTTCCAATGGAACGAGGCGATCCTTCGCAGCCGCTGAGACCCGCGATCAGGTCGGCGGCACGACTCGACCGTGCGGCGCGGGTCACAACGGCCTACTTCCTTCGTGAGACCCGCGGTCGGGATCACGGCACATCTCAACTTGCGGCGCGGGTCGCAGCGGCCTGTTTCCTTCGATAGCGTCGCGCTTTACTCAAATCCGTCCTCGAACAACGGATCGGGCAGCGGGCCGCCGCAGCCTACGCCCTCGAAGATGCAGCCGACCCACTCCGGGTGATCGATGAAGGGGTTGCGGTTGCCCTGGAAGCTGAAGACGATCTCGTTGCGCAGGATTTCCTCGGGCGTCACCGGGTCGTTGGCGTGCCACTCCAGCAGCACGTCAAGCAGACCCATGTAGCCGACGGGCGCATTGCCGCCGGTGCCCTGGATCAGGCTGGGATCATTGGTCAGGCGCAGATCCGGTTCCGGCGCGGCGGTGACACCATGGATGCCGCCCTCGTAGCGCACGTCCATGTAGAACATCGCCCGTGCCATGTCGCCCTTGCGCGCGTTCCATACTTCGTAGAGCACACCATTGTACCAGTTCGAGTTGCCCGGATAGGTGCCCAATCCACCACCCTGGCCATGATTGAGCAGGGTCGGGTCTTCGGTACAGCCGGCGTTGCAGTTGCCGTAATACTTGTTGCCGCGGTTGGAGTTGTAGCCGGTATCGGACAGATACAGCATGTGCGTGTCGGTGTAGGGGTAGTTGAGCTGGTTCGCCGGCGCACCATCGTTGTTGTTGCCAAAGCCCAGCGAATTGGGCCAGGTATGCTCCCGGTTGTACGGCCCCTGCCCGCCTGCGATCTTGGTGTAGGAGCCATTGCGGTAGACGTCCAGGATCTTGCTGGTGTCGATCGGGTCCTCGTCGGCCAGATTCAGCACCGCCCAGGTGTTCGGGCTGCCGGCGGTGTAGGCGATGCGGGTATGGTCGTCGATGGTCTCGTGCAGGGTGGCGCGCAGGGTCTGCGGTGTGGATGGATCGACATTGGCGTAATAGTCAGACAGGCCGGCGGCGGTCGTGAAGCTGACTGCAACATCGGCCAGCATCGGATCGGGCGTACCGTCCTGATCGATGACGAACTCGGCAAAGATCGTCAGCGTGCACATTTCGAGCGGATCGAAATCGACGTTCGGGTTCAGCGTGTAGCTGACCGGCCCGCCACTGACGACTGCCGGATGACCAGCGGAGCTGGCGCACAGGATTTCGAACCACTCGCCCTGAACCGTCACCGGCTCGCTGAAGTTGACGACCAGGTTGCTTGCCAGCGGTACCGCGGCGGAGCCGTCGGTCGGCACGGTGGATTCGACCTCGGGGGCTTCGTCGACCGCAACGGTGAAGGAGAAGGCGTAGTCGGCCTCCATGTTGTCCGGCGTACCGTCTTGATCAACGACTTCGGCAGCGACGATAGTCACGGTGCAGACCTCGCCCTCGGCCAGCGTGATCGCCGGGTCCAGCGTGTACAGGCTGGGACCGCCGCTGTCGATCGCGGCCACCGCGCCGCTGACCGAGCACACGATGCCGAACCAGCCATTGCTGACCGTCACCGGCTCGCTGAACTGGATCGAGATGTTCGAGTTGGCATCGACACCGGTCGCGTTGTCGGCTGGCACGGTGGAACTGACCACCGGCGGCACATCGACACCGGCGCCGAAGGTCTGGCCGTTGTTGCAGCCCCCGAAGGTCTCGGCCGCGCTGGTGTTCCAACTGAAGTCGGCGTACACGCTACCGGGTCCGCCGCCAAGTTGAAGGGAGCTGCCCACCGGCGTGTTGCTTGGCTCCTCGACGCCGATGTCGGTGCTGAGCATGCCATCGGCCGGCCCGCCGACGGCGACGAAGGTCCCTTCATAGCTCAGGAACTGGATGACCGTGCTGTCGCTGCTGCGGACCAGCGCGACGCCATCGGGTGATCCGTTCTGAATGCCGTTGACGGGATAGTTGATGACAGCGATCTGCACGGTGCCACCGCAGCTGACGGCCGTCCCCGAGCTGAGTGTGTTCGTGGCATAGGGTGCGCCGCCATTGCCGTTGTACAGCACCAACTGATAGCCGCTGAGGTCTTCCCCGGCGGTCGCCACGACCTCGATCGCCTCACCGACGTCAACGTCGAGATTGTCGTAGTGAATCTCGTTGACGAACACCGCCCCCTGCGCTGGAGCAAAGGTGAGGGTTGCGAGCAGGGCGAACATCAGGGCGGGCAGCAATCTGGACATGGCTGGATTCACATGGGCAGCACGAGGAAAGGCCGCCGATGCACCAAGCTCGGGGGCTGCGGACGACTTTCGTGGATCGCGACGACACGCCTTTCACCGGGCGCGCTGGGGCGCCGCATGCTACCGCAACGGCACCCGCCGATGAAGACAGTTTGTTGACATGGTGCGTAGATGAGATAAATCTTTGCCAACTCACGCCATTCGTTAGCGCAGTTTGAACGGCGTGCGCAAAAGCTGACCAGGCCAAGCTGCCAAATCGCCACGAAGGCTTATGCTCACCGCAAGTCCACCCGCCTGAGGATGTCGTATGAAAACCCTGATGATATTGATGGCAAGCGCCAGCCTGTTGCTCGGCGCCTGCAGCAGCGAACGGGCCAGCCGGATGGAAACGCGCGAGGCTCAGTACGAGCGCTTCGCCGGAGCGGAAGTGGACAGGATCCGGGCCATGAACGTGTACGGCTGGACCGTTCTGAGTAGCAGAAAACTGGTGCTCTGGACTCGCGCAAAGGAGCCGTACATCATCGAGCTCGATGGCGCCTGCCGCAATCTGGAATTCGCCCGAACGATCGGGATCAGCAATTTTGGCAACACCATCCATGCTCGATTCGACGCGATCATCGCCAATCGCGACCGCTGCCTGATCAAGTCCATCCGCCCCGTCGACAACCAGGGGCTGCTGGCCGAACGCAGGCGAATGCGCCGTGGCGGCGACCTGGAAGAACGTCCGCAGGAGTGACCAGCGAGGGCTTGGGGTCCGACCAATCTCGAAGCCGTTCTTGACCTGCTGGGCCCTGGTCCCTATGCCCTGGGCCCTGGGCCCTATGCCCCGAGCCACAAGCGTTCGGAAAACGCCCGGGTGCGATTCAAACTGATGCGGAAGCGGCTCTCGTCAACGCGCCGAATTCTCTGCCGCCAGGGACCGCACCTCGGGGTCGGGGTCGGAATCGCTATTGGAATCGATCCTTGCCCAAACCCCCTCGATTCCGATTCCGATTCCGATTCCGATTCCGACCCCGACTCCCATTCGACTCGCACCCCAGCCAGCGGTGGGAGTCTGCGTCAACTCCTGCCATCATGGACGAATGAAACTTTTCTCCGAACTGCCCCTGATCCCCGCCTTGCGGCCTGGCCTCGATGCCGCCGGCTACACCGACCTGACACCGGTCCAGGCGCAGAGCCTGCCGGCCATCCTGGATGGCCGTGACCTGATCGCGCAGGCACCGACCGGCAGCGGCAAGACGGTGGCCTTCGGCCTGGGCCTGCTCCAGCGCATCGACCCGGCGCTGATCCGGGTCCAGGCGCTGGTGCTGTGCCCGACCCGCGAACTGGCCGACCAGGTCGCCAAGGAGATCCGCCGGCTCGCGATCGGGATCGCCAACCTGAAGCTGTTGATCCTGTGCGGCGGCATTCCGCTACGGCCGCAGCTGGCCTCACTCGGCCACGACCCGCACGTGGTGGTGGGCACGCCGGGCCGGATCCAGGAACTGCTGCGCAAGAAGGCGCTGCATCTGGGCGGGGTGCGCACGTTGGTCCTCGATGAAGCTGACCGGATGCTCGACATGGGCTTCACCGAAGCCATCACCGAGATCATCGGTCGCACCAACAAGGCGCGGCAGAGCCTGCTCTTTTCGGCCACCTTCGCCGAGCCCATCCGCCAGATCGCATCCGCGATGCTGCGCGACCCGCTACAGGTCACGGTCGATGGAATCGACGTACAACCAGTGATCCGGCAGTTGTTCTTCGAGGTCGAGCTGGCCAGCAAGCAGTTGGCGCTGGGCGGAATCCTCGCCAGCCATCGACCCGAATCTTCGGTGGTCTTCTGCAATACCCGGCGCGATGTCGAGGAGGTGGCCCAGTCGCTGCGCGCGCAGGGCTTCGCCGCGCTGGCCCTGCATGGCGAGATCGATCAACGCGAGCGCGACGAGATCCTGGTCCGCTTCGGCAATGGCAGCTGCACCGTGTTGGTCGCCACCGATGTCGCCGGCCGCGGGCTGGACATCAAGGATCTGGCCGCGGTGGTCAATTACGAACTGCCGACCAACCCGGAAGACTATCTGCACCGGATCGGCCGCACCGGCCGGATGGGCAAGGATGGGCTGGCGCTGAGCCTGGTCAGTCCGCGCGAGATGCCGCGCGCCAAGGCGATCGAAACAGAGCAGGGCGCGCCCGTCGCCTGGCGCAAGGTCGCCGCAGCTGCCTCGGG
>JBGTIE010000754.1:0-2269 GCA_041745855.1 Lysobacterales bacterium
CCAGCAGCAGCGTTCCGTCCGGCAATCCACCGATCATCTCTTCCAGGTGCATCTTCTCACAGTCCTTGCCCAGTCCGATGCGCCAGTCCCAGGGCAGCCCGGTGTGGACATCCACCACGACCGTCTCGAAGGCCTGCGGCACGACACCGTTGTCGGAGAACCCGAACTCGCGCTCATTGCTCCGGGTCCGCGGCAACTCTTCCTTGCTGCCGTCCACTGCGAGCAGGATCCAGCGGTCCTGCCGACGAACAATGCCCAGCGCCTGGATCACATGTGACCGGAGCGTCCCCTTCAGCAACGGCGGCACATCCCCAGACTGGCGTTCCAGAGCCTTCTGCAGCCCGGTATAGGTCCGCCCCACCCGCCGTCTGCGGTTGAAGTCCATCGCCAGGCACGCCAGCCCCTCCTGACACCGCTGACCCAGTGTGCACCGAGCATCAAACGCCATCAAGATCGCCGCCAACGACGCCGCCATGGGCGTCCAGCGGACCGCACGACGAGCCTTGGGGTCCGGCACATTCTGAAGTGCCTGCGTGTACAAACTGATCTTGTCCAGCAACGGGTGCCGATACGAATGCGCGGAACCACCACCGCCAACCAATCGATTGGGTAACACGGCGTCCCTGCCTTTCTGTCGCGACAACTACAGATCGGCGGGGACGTCTTCTTTTCGCGCGCTTTTGCCCGCTCAGTTCACGGCGTTGCCCAAAGGGGCCGTGATGAGCGAGCGAGATCCCCGGGCCTGGCTCTTAGAGCGGTTTCAGGTTTTCCGTAGCGGGTATCCGCAGTGGTGGAAGAAGTGGAGTGAATCGGTTGGGGAGATGGCGTCGAGGATGGACTGCATGGAGCTCCACAGTTCCGTGCGCGTGCGAGCGGCCAGGCCGCGGAGCAACTGCTTGATCTTGCTGAATGCCGGCTCGATCGGGCTGTAGTCCGGGCTGTACGGCGGCAGATAGACCAGCGTGGCCCCGGCCCGCTCGATCGATCGGCGCACGCCGACGCTCTTGTGACTCGACAGGTTGTCCATGACGACGATGTCGCCCGGCTTGAGCTGCGGGCACAGGACCTGATCAATGAATGCCTGGAAGATCTCACCGTTCACGGGGCCGTCGACCACCGTCGAGCATCGCACGCCATCGATCCCCAGCGCCCCGATCAGCGTGGTGGTGGACCAGTGACCGTGGGGAACTTTGGCCACCAGACGCTCGCCCCGCAAGGCCCGCCCGCGCAGCCGCGTCATGTTGGTCTTGGCCCAGGTCTCGTCGATGAAGATCAGCCGGCGTGGATCGATGCCCGCTCGCCAGAGAACCCATTGGGCACGGCGTTCGGCGACGTCGGGCCGGTCCTGTTCGGCCGCGTGGAGCGACTTTTTTTATATGACAGCCTGATCTTGGCCAACGCGTTCCACACCGACGAGAGCGCGCACTTGACGCCGAGTCGCTGGCGCAGCTCCTTGAGCGTGGCATCGGGTTGCTGGCGGACCAGCTCGGCCAGAAGCACCGGGTCAATCTTCTGAACACGCTTGCCGCCTGTTGCCAGCGGCCGCACCCGCCCGGTCTCGCGGCGGCATTGCTTGACGCGTCGAGCCCACGCCGGGCTGACCTGGAAGATCTCGGCAATCTGTCTGGTCTTCATCCCGCGGTCGTAGGCCGCGAGCACGCGGTCTCGCAGATCATCAGAGTACGGCGCAGCCATGCACATCCTTCCCGGGCCATTCCCTCAGGCCCGGAAGCAACATACCACCGCTTGATCGCTGGCGCAATCCCTGACACGCGCCGAACGGCGCTAGAAATGAACTGAAACCGCTCATGTCGCCGCGCTTGATCGCCGCCCAGCCGTGGGCCAGTTCGTGCAGCGTGATCGAGGCGATCACCCAGATCACGTGCGCGATCAGGAACGGCGGCCCGCCCGACTCCAGCACACGCAGCACCCACCAGCTCGTCATCGGCGCAACCTCTCAGAAAGCAGACAGGCCCGGCCGCTTGCGCGCCCGGGCCTGTGTATTGGAACTCTTCTTGATCCGATCCGCAAGCGGCTCAGGCCGCCTTCTTCTCGGGGGTGGCGCGGGTGTGCTTGAGCGCGGTGGCGCAGATCTGGTCAAAGACCTTCGGGTCTTCGATGGCGATCTGGCTGAGCATCTTGCGGTTGAGCGTGATGCCGGCCATCTTCAGCCCGTTGATGAACTGGCTGTAGCGGGCATCGCGCATCCGGCAGGCCGCGGTGAGGCGGGTGATCCACAGCCGACGCATGTTGCGCTTCAGGCGGCGAC
>JBGTIE010000755.1:0-2687 GCA_041745855.1 Lysobacterales bacterium
CGCGACAGCCACGAACTGCGCCACTGGGTCACCGCCCGCCAGGCACGCAGCGGCTTGCCCAGATGAGCCACCGAGGCAAGCAGGCCGAGGATCGCAGCGAGTACGGCGACGACCAGATCGAGCCGCGTCGGCGGCGCACCCTGCAGCAACTCCAGGCCCAGCCAGAGCAAGGCGCCGAAGCCGGCACCAGCCAGGGTCGTGAACAGGATCAGGGAGGCGGCTGGTCGCATGGGCGCGAAGGGTAGCAGCTTGGTCGCGGCCGGTTGCACAGTCGCGTTGCCGCGACGGCGCGTCGCATGGGCACGGTGGCACTTGGCTACGAATACCAGAGTCGGGAGTTGGGAGTGGGGAGTGTGCATCCCGGATCCTGGAGCGGTGCGCACTTGCTGACGTGGCGCGTTGCTGCAGTGGAGATAGTCGGTCGCTGGCTCGGGTCTGGTTCTGGCTCGCGCTCTTGCGGTTACTCCCGACTCCCAACTCCCGACTCCCGACTGAGGCGATCGAAGCGGAGGCCCAACTGGCTGCCGCCGGCTCTTGAACTGGCCACTGGAACTGGCTACTGGAACTGCTCTTCAAGGGGGGCTGGATTGCTCTGCGAGTTTGTTTCAGAATCGGCCTGCCCCGATCTTCACGAAATCTTAAGGAGCGACCCTATGCTTAACCCGAAACGAACCGCCCTTCTGGCCGCGCTCGCACTCGCCGTGGCGACTCCGATCCACGCCGCGGATGAAGACGAATATGGCTTCAGTGGTTCGCTGGACTTCGTGTCCGACTATGCGTACCGCGGCATCTCCCAGACCAACGAGGATCCTGCCTTGCAACTGGGTCTGGACTACAGCTTCCAGGGCGGTTTCTATATTGGTGGTTGGGGTTCCAATGTCGACTTCGAGCCGGGCGACGGTGCCGATATCGAGCTCAACGCCTACTTCGGCTGGGCCGGCGATATCACTGATGGGGTTGCCATCGACCTGCAGCTGGTGCGCTATATCTATCCCGGCACCAGCAGCGGAGTGGACTACGACTACAACGAGTTCATCGGGGTGCTGAGCCTGGCCGAGATGGTGGACTTCACCCTGGGCTACTCCAATGATGTCTTTGCCACCGGTGAGGATGGCATCTACTACGCCGTGTCCGGTAGCTACGGCCTGCCTTGGGCGGACCTGAGCCTGGATCTGAGCCTGGGCCATTACGATCTGGACGATGCCCTGGGCGACAGCTACACCGACTACCTCATTGGCGTGTCGCGCGAGTTCGGCTACGTCAACGCTTCGTTCGCCTACATCAATACCGACTCGACCGCGCGATCGATCTTTGGAGACAACGCCGGCAATCGGGTGATTTTCGGACTCAGCTACGGCTTCTGAAGTTTCCAACTGCGTGAACGACAAGGCCCGGGCAAGTGCCCGGGCTTTTTTGTTGCGACCTTTTCGCCCCCGGCGCGCTCCTACAGCTCATGATTGCGAAGATCAGGCGGCAGGCATGGGTGACGGCAATGTGGCGATCCCGACGATGAGCGGCGGCAGCGGCTTTGCCTGCGCCATCGAGCGGCCGGTGCTCGATGCCGCTCGGCGCGGTGATCGTGCCGCCCAGGGCCAGCTCTACAGCCGTTTTGCGGACGCCATGTACAACCTCGCGCTGCGCACACTGGGCAGCTCGGCTGAAGCCGAGGAAGTGGTCCATGACGCCTTCCTGGCCGCGCTGAAGGGTTTGACCGGTTTTCGTGGTGACGCGCCTTTCGGGTTATGGCTGCGCAAGATCACCGCGCGGGAGGCGATCCGCCACCTGCGCCGGGCACCACCGGCAGCAGTCGATTTCGACGCGGCGCTGGCGGTCGGCGGCGAGCCGGCCCGTTCGGCCGAACAATGGGAGCTCGAGCGCGCGCTGGCGCGCTTGCCAAAGCTGTCGCGAACGGTCCTGTGGCTGCATCTGATCGAAGGCTATGGCCACGAGGACATCGGCGAGTTATTCGGCCGATCGCCCAGCTTCTCCAAGTCGCAGGTCTCGCGCAGCCTGGCGCGACTGCGCGAATTGATGATCGATACGGAGGATAGATGATGAGCAACCCGCAGGCGGAAACGGCGCTGGCCCGGGCCCTTGCCGAACTCCCACGACAGCCCGCCCCGACGCAGATCTGGCAGCGCCTGCAGCACAGCCTGGACGAGCGGGAGCGCCGCCAGGGGAGGTGGCGCCAGTGGCTGTCGCGCTGGCACCTTGGGGTCCGCGCAACCATAACTTCCGTTGCACCGAGGGCGTTCCTGGGCCTCGCCAGCAAGGCGCGCTTCGCAGGCAATGGCCTGACCCCCTTGCCAAGAAGCGCAACGTCGCTGGCATGGTCCAGGGGCGGCCGAAGGCAGGAAGTTATTGTTGCGCGGACCCTTAGCCTTGCGCCGCACGCAGCTGTGGCGCTGGCGGCCTGTGGCGCGGCGCTGTTCCTGTGGTTTGGCGGAATCAACGATCCCGAACAGGGCAGCTACCCCGCGCCGGGCCATGGAACCGCGATGGCCGTCCCGGGCATCGAGCAGGACATCGCACGTCTGCAACTGGTCAGCGCCCGATTGGAGACACAACTGACCGCCCAGCGCGCCGACAGCACGCTCTACGACGATGAGCTGGCGTGGACCGAGGCGGCGATCGGTGCCGCGCTGGGCGAGGTGGATCAGGCGCTGGCGACTGGGCCTGCGCCCGAG
>JBGTIE010000756.1:0-10305 GCA_041745855.1 Lysobacterales bacterium
GCGGCTGGCGCCGCTGGCAGTCGGACCCGCCCAGGTGCAGGTCACCGGCGTGGCGGCGTTGCAGGTTGCGCCGGCACCGCCATTGACCGAAACGAAGCTGGTCCCAGCCGGCAACGGCAGTGTGATCGACACATCGTCGGCGTCGGCCGGGCCGTTGTTGATTGCGGTCACCGTGTAGGTCAGGTTTTCGCCGGCATTGACCGGATCGGGGGCGTCGGCCAGGGTCACCGTCATGTCGGCGTCGCCACCACCCAACGGCGGGAAATTCAACGATCCGATGTGGTCCAGCGCGCGGTCGGCAAACTCCGGCGGTGCAACATTGGTATCGCTGAGCACGAAGTTGGGCACCGTCCCGACCACCTGCGCACAAACCCAGTCGGCAGCCGTCGATCCGGTCGACTCCCCGATCCGCGCAAGTACACCCGGCGTGAATGCAATCGGATCGCAGGGACGCGGGCCGTAGTTCAGGTCGGTGGCACCGCCATCGGTGGCCGCTACCGAATCGATGATGGTCCAGGTCAGACCGACGCCGTCGAGTACGCCGTCGTTGTTGGCGTCAACATCGGTGCCGATGACCGGCGCGGCCGGTGCGTTGATCAGCAGGAAGCTGACGGTACCGTTCTCGATGTCGTTCGGCCCACCGAGCCCAGTCCAGCCCGCACCGGTGGCGGTGGCCACGGTCGCCTGCGGATCGACGACGTAGGTGTTGCCCTGCTGCAGGAAGACCATGTAGCCGTTGCTGCCCAGCGTCCGACCGGACAGGTCGAAGACGCGGTCGACAACGCCAGCGCCAGCCCCATCACCCTCGATCTCGACCAGATAGGTGCCGGCCGGAATGACCGCCGAAGGCGCGCCACGGAACTCAATGTACTCGTTCGGGCCATCGACGCCGGGCGGGTTGTACATCACCTCGTTGATGAAAAGACCCGCTGCCGGTCCCGCAGCGCCGATCCAGGTTCCGCCGGAAAACACTTCCGAAGTCGCAAACGGGCTGGTCAGCGGCGTCTGATAGGCGGCCAGAGCGAAATCCCAGACGTACAGATTGCCGGGCTCATCGATGAGCAGGTAGGCGCGTCCGTCGCCGATGGCCAGGCCATCGATGTCTGTCTGGCCGGCCGGATACGCGGTTATCAAGGTTCCGGTGCCGTCCATGTTCATGCGGAACAGACCTCGGCCGAACGGCGTGGCGTCGTCGTTGGTCATGTAGAGAAAGCCGTCATCCGGATTGAAGGCCAGACCGCCGCAGTCGAAGTCGCCATCGACATAGTCGATGAACACGGTGGCGACCAGCGTGTTGAGGTCGATCTCGTAGATTGCTTCGTTGGCGATATTGCGGCAGGCGTACAAGGTATCGTTGCCGAAGGCCAGGCCGGTCATCGACAGCGGCGCCAGTGCCGGGTCAGTGATCGTGCCGAGCGAACTCACCGTGCCTCCGACTGGCCATTCCATCAACTGGGCACCAGAGTTGAACAGTACGCGGTCATTGGCGGCGTCATAGGCCGCGCCCCAGACTTCCGCGCCGGTAAAGGCCTGCACCGCGGTGTCGGTGACCACATCAACACGGAACGATCCGACCGCCGTGTCATCCACGCCGACGAACAGAGGCCCGCCGCCGCCGAAGGTCTGTCCTGGCAGGCCGCTGGCGCGCGGGTTGGTTTGGGCATCCAGCGCAAGCGCCTGTTCGGCGAGGGTTTCGGCAGAATCGTTCGCCAGCGCGGGCGCGCTGATGAAGGTCACAAGCAAAGCCCACAGGGCGGCATCAAGGATTCTTGTTTTCATGGTCGGATCGACTGCGGCAAATGGGGGATCACGTCGGCTGTTCATGCGACTGGAACAATGCAACCGCGACGGATGCGGAAACTTACCATGCTCGCGTTGCATCACAAATACATGCTCGTACTTCCGGATGGCGGCGATGACTGGCACGGTGGATTCCAGGCCGGGCTCGCCCACGTGCCGGCGTTGCCAGGGAACCGAGTTGCGATGCCGCTCACGCAAGCGACCGTGCCTGCCGCGTCGCCTGGTTGCGTTGCCCGAGTGCAACTCGGGGTTCCGATAAGCGCGCCACTCGCTTCAGCTATTGCTGTTGCGTAAAAGCTGAAAGCTGAAAGCTGAAACGAGATCCTTCCTCAACGCAAAACGCCCGGCGGTTTCCCGCCGGGCGTTGGGTGTTGCCGGTATTACTTGTACGAAGAAGCTATCAGCGACGAACCGCCACGATGCCGAGGCCGCCGAGCAGCAGGCCCAGCAGCAGCAGGCCCAGGGTGCCGAAGGTCGGGACCGGGATCGCGCCGGTACCCACCACCAGATCGGCGCTGTTGTTGGAGAGGTCCGGATCGAAGGTGATCGAGGTCACGCTGGCGGTGGCCTGGATGTCACCCGGCAGCACCACCACGACCGTGATCTGACAGGTTGACGAGGCGCCGCTGGCCAGAGTCGGCACCGTCCATGTCAGCGTGGTGCCGGTCAGCACTGCTCCGCAGGTGCTCGACACGAAGCTCACCTTGCTCGACAACTCCAGCGTGAAGTCGATGTCGAAGGCCACGCCGGGGCCGTTGTTGGTGCCGGTGACGGTATAGACATAGGTGTCGCCGACGGCCAGGTTGCCCATCACGTTGGAGGTCAGGGAGATCGCCATATCGGTTTCTTCGGCGCCGGTCAGGGTCGAGGTCGAGGCGTTGTTGGCTCCGTTCGGATCGGTCGTCGCGCTGGTGAGCGAGGCGGTGTTCGAGATCGGGCCGAGCGCTGCCACCACGACATTCAGGTTGCACACCACGGTCGCACCCGGGGCCAGCGTGCCGATGGTCCAGGTCAGGGTGGGATCGACATACACCGCGCCGCAGTCGTTCGAGACCAGGTCCAGCGTCGCCGGCAGCACATCAGTCACGACCACCGCGGTCGCGGTGGAGGGACCTGCGTTGTTGACCGTCAGCGTGTAGCTGAAGGTCGAACCGACCAGCACTGGCGTGGGCACACCGACCGCCACCTTGGTGATGGACAGATCGGCGCTCGCACTCAGCGTGTCGCTGTCGGTGGCGCTGTTGTTGGCCGGATTCGGATCAGTCACGCCGCCCGCCACCGCGATCGTCGCGGTGTTGGCTAGCGTACCCACCGCGGCCGGGTCGATCGGGCAGCTGGCGCTGTAAGTCACGCTGCCGCCGACCGGCAGGTTCACGGTGTCGTTGATGTTGCCGGCGCCATTGGCCGTGCACGTACCGCCGCCCGCACCGGCGCAGGTCCAGGTCACACCCACGCAGGCCGCCGGGAAGGTATCGGCGACGATACTGCCAGGCGCATTGGAGGGGCCGGCATTGCTGGCCACGATCGTGTAGACCGTGGTGGTACCCGGAGTCGAACTGGCCACGCCGTTGGTCTTGGTGATGGCCAGATCGGCAACGACGCCGAGCGTATCGGTATCGGTGGCGCTGTTGTTGGCGGGATTCGGATCGTTCAAGCCGCCTCCCGTTGTCACGCTGGCGGTGTTGGCCAACGTGCCCACCGCCGCCGGATCGATCGGGCAAGTGGCGGTGTAGGTCACGCTGCCACCGGACGGCAAATTGACCACGTTGTTGATGTTGCCGGCGCCATTGGCCGTACAAGTACCGCCGGCGGCGCCGACGCAGGTCCAGGTTACGCCGACGCAGGCTGCCGGGAAGGTGTCGGACACCGTGCTGCCGGGCGCGTTCGACGGGCCGGCATTGCTGGCGACGATTGTGTACACCGTGTTGGTGCCGGGAGTCGACGTGGCGACGCCATTGGTCTTGCTGATCGACAGATCTGCTTGTGTGGCCACAGTGTCGGTGTCGGTCGCACTGTTGTTGGCCCCGTTCGGATCGGTCACGCCACCGGCTGCCGCCACGGTGGCGGTGTTGCTGATCGAGCCCACTGCTCCGGGCGCCACGGTGCAGCTCGCGGTGTAGGTGGCGGTGCCCCCAACCGGCAGGTTGGCGACACTGTTCAAATTGCCCGCTACCGGGCCGGCCGGACAGGTCGCACCGCCGGCACCGACGCACGTGGTCGAACAGGCGGTCAGACTGGCCGGGAAATTGTCAGTGATCACCGAACCCGGCGCGTTGGACGGCCCGCTGTTGCTGGCCACGATCGTGTAAACGGTTGGCTGACCAGGCGACACGACGGTCACGCCGTTGGTCTTGCTGATCGCCAGATCCGCTTGCGGCGTCAGGGTGTTGGTATCGGTGGCAGTGTTGTTCGCCGGAGTCGGATCGGTAACGGTCGAACTCACCGTCGCGGTGTTGATCAGCGAGCCGGTGGCGGACGCGGCGATGTTGCAAGTGGCCGTATAGGTCACACTGGCACCGCTCGGGAGCACCACGGCCGCATCGTTGATGTTGCCGACCCCTGCGGCCGTGCAGGTACCACCACCGGCACCAACGCAAGTCCAGCTGCAGCCGCTCAGGATCGCCGGGAAGCTGTCGGCCACCGTCGCGGGGGCAGGATCGGGTCCGGAATTGGCCGCGACGATGGTGTAAGTCACCGGCGTGCCGGGGATCGAGCTGGCTGCGCCATCAGTTTTGGTGATGGACAGATCCGCTGACAGCGGTCGGCAGGCGCTGACGGAGACGTCGTCGATCGCAACGCCCGTCAGCTGGACGGAGACGTCGCTGGTGAGGTTGAACAACAATTCCGCATTGGTACCGGCCAGGCTGTCGACCCGGCGGGTCATTTCCGACCAGCCCGAACTCTGATTGATAATCACTGCCGGGTTACCGACCGAGTTGTTCATGGTCGCGTCGAGCCATTCGAACAGCCGCACCGGGTTGGCTCCACCGACCTCACGGACATCGACCGAGTACTGGTCGAAAGAGGCCGATTCCATGTGATAGCGCTGCGCCCAGCGCACCAACACCGGTGGCTGCAGGCCGGTCAGGTCGATGTTTGGCGACAATAGATTCTGATTGCTGTTGGCGTCGTAAGTATTGTCCAGATCGGTCTTCCAGCAATTCGTGCCGCTGTTGCAGCTCGTGATCGGCGCGAAACTGGGCAGGCCCCGCTCCCACTCGTCGGCCACGCCGAAATGGGTGAAACCACCGTCACCGGATTCGAAGTCACTGCTGTAGGCGATCTGCTCGACCGTACCGGCGGGGCAACTGGGCGGCGGGGGCGGTTCGCAGATAGTGATGCTCCAGCTGTTCAGGGTGCCGCCATCCCCGGTTGCGTCGTCCCG
The DNA here is from genome assembly GCA_041745855.1 of Lysobacterales bacterium. GTDB lineage: Bacteria > Pseudomonadota > Gammaproteobacteria > Xanthomonadales > SZUA-5 > JAWLAT01. The sequence goes on from JBGTIE010000756.1 coordinate 5,186, forward strand.
AATCACCAGGGTCCAGGTGCCGCCGCCGTCCGAGCCGTCGAACCAGGAAAGGCGATAGGCGAGCTCGGGCCGGATGTGGAACGGCGCGGTCATCGCGAAGGCGGGAGGCAGCGCGGCCTCGTCGTCGATCACCAGGTCCATCAAGGTCTGTGCGCCACCAACGGTCGCCGCGCCGATGTCGGTGAACAGGCCATTGTCGTTGCCGGCCGGCGACACCAGGTGGACGTCCAGGTCCTGCATGAAGGTGTGAGTGAGGTTGATCGCCACGTCCAGATCATTGATGCGCGGATTGCCAGGCACCGTGATGGTTGAGGTCACCATGTTCGGACCCGTGGCAAGGATCGTCTGCGGCACGTTCGTCGATACATGGGTCGTGCACACGCCCGGAGGAACGACCCGCGGCGTGACAGCCACGCTCAGGTTGTAGGTGGCGTTCGCACCCAGTCCGGTGGCCACGGTGGAATCGACGTAGACGTAATAGGTACCTGCGTCCTTAACCGTGAAGAAGAAGGCTTCCGAGTTGGGGTCGGCAGCCGATGCGCCGGCATTGGGGTCGTTGGCCAGCAGGATCTGGTTGGACGGTGGATTGCCGAACAAGCCGAAGCCCAAACGACCGTTCCACACCGCGGCGTCACGCTCGGGGTTCATGTCCAGGCTCAGGTAAACCGAGTCACCGGCATTCAGGCTCAGACTGTAAAAGTCCGACTCTCCCGGCGAAACAGCGCTGATCGTTCCGGTCATGTGACCGGCGGCGTTCAATGGTGTGGCCGTGGCAGGCGAGTTGTTGGGCTCGATTTCAACCGCTGGCGCCCCGGTCTGGACCCGCAGATGCAGGGTGTACGGGCGAATCGTTCCGGTCGCGAGGTTGTGCGCGACACGCAGATAATAGGTACCGTTGCTCGGGATCAGAGCGCCTGCAATGGAAGAACTGCTGGCATTGAAGGTGCCGTCGTTGATGTCCGTCTCGATCACTGTCACTCCATCGCTGGCGATCAGCTGCAGGTTGGAGTTGCCGGAACCAGAGGCATCGAAGGCAGTCATCGTCGCCGCATAGATCCGGTCGCCCGCCAGCGCGCTGAAGGAATAGAAATCCACATCGGCGGCTGGAAAGATGTTGCCATGCGCCTGCGTGTTGTTGCCGCTGAGGGCGGTGGCCGTGGCGAAGGTGCCATTGGGTTCCACCTCTGCGGTGCCGGCTGCGGCCCCTTCTGGGCTGCTGGGAATTGCTGGCCGCTGCGGTGCGCTACCGGCACGCTCGGGCGTGGTCGCCGGCGGGACGTACTCGATCAGCTCGAACTCGGCGGCGGCCTTCAAAGTCGCCACCGGCCCCTTTGCCACCACAGGCTTGCCAGAGTCAGCGGATGGCTCGGTTGCACCCGCACCAATTCCAACCAGCAGCATGCACAAGCCGCTGAAAAGGGCCACGTCAAAACGCAGTTTGAAATTCATCCCAAAATCCCCAATTATTGACGCAGCCGGCGAGCCCGGACGTTCCCTCGCATTCCTCAGCACCCCCTGCCAACCAGCGCAGGCGCGGTAACCATCGACGACACAAGTACCCAATAGCTTAGCCATGATCTGGAGCGAAGGATACGCTTGGCGTGTAAGTCGGCCACCGCAACAACGCCCGGCGGTTTGCCGCCGGGCGTTGGGTGTTGCGGATGCCATTTGTACGAGCGCGCCATCAGCGCCGGATCACTGGTGCCGATCAGATAGCACGCTCAATAATGCAGCCGCGCACCGCTGATCAGCCGCCCATCACGCGCCCGCAGTTCGAACAGCTCGCCCGGTCCCACCAGCAGCAGCCGGTCGGTGGTCAGCAGCAATCGATGGTCGTCCCAATGCGATTCCATCTGCGTCGGGTGCCAGCCCGAGCCGCCGCCAAGGTCGGTGGCGCCCAGCAGCCCCAAGCGGCCATCAACGACCTCGAGCAGCAGCAGATCCAGAATCGGGTCGTCGTTGGCTGCTGCGGCGACCATGTTGTGCTGGCGCACGACAGCCAGGTTCAGAACCACTCGCCCACTTTCGGCATCGGTGCTGTAGGCCGGGCCAAACGCCCATTGGCTCAAGGTCTCGGCTGGACTGAACTCCGCCAGCTCAAGCACTGGCGCCAGCTCAGGCTGATGCTGACGCGCCGTCTGCCCCAACGGCAGCAATGTCAGGCGCAGATGCTCCCGGGCGGCGTGGCTGACGGCGACCAACTGACCGCCGGGGGCAAGCAGCCAGGTCGAGCTGGCCAGGGGGTAGCGGTACTGGCTGCCGCTGCGCAAGTCGATACCGTGCAGGCGGGCCGATTCGGCGCGCCCTCCGGTCGGCGGCGATGCGCCACAGTGGCCGACGGTGATGGCAAACCAGGCCCACGCCTCACCCAACCACTGGTCGACACATTCCCCCCGCGCAAGATTCAGGCTCAGACGCGGCGCCAGCAGACGCGTACCGCTGCCTGTAAATGCCGACGGCTCCAACTGATGCAGCGCCAGACTCTGCTGAGCGCGGCCCGACAGGCGACGGGTCAGCACGTGCAGATCGCCCGTGACTTCGGCCGCAGGGAATGGATGGAACTGCCAACCGCCCAGCCGCCCCATCTGGATGGGGCCGCCGTCGCGCAACGGCACACGTGCAACCCAGGTCTGGCGCATGCGGGCACTGGCTGGGGGCGTGCCACCGCCGGATTCGGCGCCAGCGCGCATGTCCACTGGAAATGCGAAATGGCTGAATATCATCCATGGTTCGAGGTAGAGCTGGTCCTCGGCCTCAGCCAGCAACAGATAGGCGGCATCGGCGCCCAGGTAGAGCACCTCGTTGCCGTCGCTCAGTACCGTACGGCGCGTGCACTCCGACTTGCCGACGCGCAAGTCCGCCAATGGACAAAGCAGCAGCACGCGCACGGAGGGCCACGGCGCGACCTGTCCGGAGACGTACAGCTCATCAAGGTGTGGCAGTGACTGCCACGGTTCATCACCGTTGCGGTAGCGCAGCGGACCAGGCCAGCCGGCGTCGACGCGAAATGCCAGGACCAGCGCATCCGGATAGAGATAGGCCCGATCCTGCTCGTCCGTGCATAGATTCCAGCCTTCGATTTGCAGTTGCCAAAGCTCCTGCATTCGTCCACCGGCCGCCAGCTCCAGACCAATCAGCGCGCTGCGCTGGTCGCGGCCGGAGTAGCTGCAGAGCACCACGTGCCCGGGCTGGACCAGCAGGCGCGCGCTGGAATTCGAGTCGCCGGCAGCTTCCGGCGCAAAGTTCAGGCGATCAGCGACCCGCAAGGGCGCCCCTTCAGGCCCAGAAACATCGATGCTGATCAAGCGGCCTTGATTGGCCACCAGCACGAAATCCCCCACGCGCACCACCCAATCGCCACCGTCGATCCCGGGTTCGTGGCGGCGCCCAACCACATCGGCCGGCAGCACGGGCGTTGCGGTGGAGATGATCGGCAACTCGCCTTCGGGAGCGGGGCAGTGCGACTGCGCCCATGCCGACTGCGCCGCCTCTGCGCCTTCGCACCAGCGTCGCAACGCCTGCGCCCGAAGTTCGCTCAGACGCTGCTGGGCGAGCAGATGCGCCTGTACCGCATCGGCTCCGCGAATGACCCTGGGACCATCGCCGCGCACGGCAGCCAGAGCTTCAACCAGCTCAGGGTCCGGTCGCACGGCGCTCTGGCCGCACGCTGCCAGCAAAAGCGGCAGCAGCAAGACCCACATGAAGGCGTTCGGACGCATGGTGGTAAGCGTGAAGTGTGCCGATCGCCTTCGCAAGCCTGGGTCACTGGAGCTGCTCTTCTGACCCCTCAGCCCTCAGCCCTCAGCCCTGGCCCATAAGCTAAACTCCGCCCATGTCCTCCCCCCTCCTGCAAGACCTCAACGCCGCGCAGCAGGCGGCGGTGGCGGCGCCGCCCGGTCACTATCTGATTCTCGCCGGGGCAGGGTCGGGCAAGACGCGGGTGCTGGTGCACCGGCTTGCCTGGCTCATCGCCGAGCAGGGCTTGTGGCCGCATTCGGTGCTGGCGGTGACCTTCACCAACAAGGCGGCCGGCGAGATGCGGGCGCGCACCGAGGCGCTGCTGGACCAGCCCAGTCGGGGCCTGTGGATCGGTACCTTTCACGGCCTCGGCCATCGATTGCTGCGACTGCATCATGAGGAAGCCGGCCTGCCGCGGGAGTTCCAGGTGCTCGATGCGGACGATCAGCAGCGGCTGGTCAAGCGGGTGATCCGCGAGTCGGACCTGGACGAGAAGCGCTTCGATCCGCGCTTCGGCACCTGGCAGATCAACGCCTGGAAGGACCAGGGGCTGCGCGCCAAGGACATCGATGTGCGCGAAGATCGGCTGGCTGGAATCTGGGCGCAGGTCTACCAGAGCTATCAGGAAACCTGCGTGCGCAGTGGCCTGGTCGATTTTGCCGAGTTGCTGCTGCGCAGCTATGAGGTGCTGGCCGAGCAGCCGGGCCTGCTTGATCACTACCAGCGCCGCTTTGCCCACCTGCTGGTGGATGAGTTCCAGGACACCAACCAGATCCAGTACCTGTGGCTGCGCCGGCTGGCCGGTGAGTCGGCGCAGGTCTTCGCGGTCGGCGACGATGACCAGTCGATCTACAGCTGGCGCGGGGCCCAGGTCGAGAACATGTTCCGCTTCCAACGCGATCTGCCGGATGTGAAGGTGCTGCGGCTGGAGCAGAACTACCGCTCGACCCAGCGCATCCTGGATGCGGCCAACGAGCTGATCTCCAACAATGGCGACCGCCTAGGCAAGACCCTGTGGACCGAACAGTCCGGCGGCACGCCGATCCAGCTGTATGCGGCCTACAACGAGCAGGACGAGGCCCGTTATGTGGTCGAGCGAATCCGCCGCTGGCGCGATCAGGGCGGGCGACTGGATGAGTGTGCGGTGCTGTATCGCTCCAATGCGCTGTCGCGGGTGTTCGAGCAGGTGCTGGTCGAGCAGAAGCTGCCGTATCGGATCTACGGCGGTCAGCGCTTCTTCGAGCGGGCCGAGATCAAGGATGCGCTGGCCTGGTTGCGGTTGCTCGCCAACAGCGATGACGACGCCAGCTTCGAACGCGCGCTGGCGCAGCCCAGCCGCGGCGTCGGCGAGCGCAGTATCGAACGGCTGCGTCAGCTGGCGC
>JBGTIE010000757.1:0-12027 GCA_041745855.1 Lysobacterales bacterium
AGCTCGCCCGGAGGGCTCAGCAGGCACAACGCCAGCGGGTCGGCGGCGAACACGCTCAGGGCGCCGGCGCCCTTCAGCGCAGCCGTCACCGAACGGAAATCGCGCACCTCGCCGGAGCTGCCCGGGTATTGCAGCAAGGCACCGAACACAGCAGTCGCGTCCAGATCGAGCATCGGATCGCCGACGATGATGCTCCAGCCCAGCGGCTCGGCGCGGGTGCACAGCACGGCGAGCGTCTGCGGATGGCAGTCGGCATCGACAAAGAAGGCCTTCGGCTTGCCGCGGGCGTTGCGCTCGGCGACCGCCATCGCCTCGGCTGCGGCGGTGGCCTCGTCGAGCAGGGAAGCGTTCGCCACGTCCAGTGCGGTCAGATCGCAGATCATCGTCTGAAAGTTCAGCAGCGCCTCCAGCCGGCCCTGGCTGATCTCCGGCTGATACGGCGTATAGGCCGTGTACCAGGCGGGGTTCTCCAGGATGTTGCGCTGGATCACCGGCGGCAGATGGGTGCCGTAGTAGCCCTGACCGATCAGCGAGGTATAAATCTCGTTTTGCCCGGCGATCTGACGCAGGCGATCCAATGCTTCGGTCTCGCTCAAAGCAGCAGGCAAATCGAGCGCGCCGGGGACGCGGATCGAACTCGGAATGGTCTGCGCCATCAACGCATCCAGCGAGGGCGCGCCGACGACGGCAAGCATGTCCTCGATCTCGATTGGCGACGGACCGATATGGCGGGCGGCGAAATCGACGGCCGGCGGGTTGACGCGGTGCTGGATGGACATGGCTGACCTTGGCGATGAGAAAGCATCAGGGCCCGATCGGCGATCGGGCGTGAAGCCCCCTCTGTCGCGGCGCCTGAGAGCGTTACTCCTTCGGCGGACTGCCCATGCTCATCTAGCCCGGATGTTTCATAAACCTACTACTGCGGCCGCCGATCATCACGGCGTGGCGCGGTCTGCTCCCGTTTGCCGGCTCAACGTAGAGCAAACTACGCCTTCACCGTCAAACAGTCCGCGGACCGCACCACGACGCGCCCTCGGCGGCCTCGCTACGCACGTTCATGAAACATCCGGGCAAGTGCCCATGGCAATCACTTTCCAGAGGTCCACCGCCGGCCTTTACGCCGGTCGGAGTGCGCGTCGGTCCCTTTGGCCTGAGAGATTCCGGGGCGGTTGCTCCTTCGGCGTTTCGCTTGGGTGCTGCGAAACTCTCCCGGCGCGCCCGGCAAGTTTACCTCAATCTTGAGGGCAGGGCTGAGGGCTGAGGGCTGAGGGGTCAGAAGAGCCGGAGCGGAGCGCTGTAGGATGTCGGTGAGCTCCGCGAACCGCATCAAGAGCAGGGTTGAGGGCTGAGGGGTCAGAAGCGCCGGAGCGGAGCGCCGTAGGATGTCGGTGATATCCGCGAACCGCATCGTCGACAATGCCCAATGCTCCGCGGAGCCTGGCTTCGGGCGTCTAATGTTGCTTGACGAGTCATCGTCGCTTCGACACGCTGGGCCAGCTTTTCTGATCCCTCAGCCCTCAGCCCTCAGCCCTTGATCATCAGCCCTCAGCCCTTACAAACCAGCCGTCAACCCTGACCCGCATGCGGCCCAGCTTCCCCGTCCTCGCGATGTTGCTCGCGGTCGCGGCCTTTTCCGCCATGGACGCCTGTCTGAAGGCGTTGACCGAGCACTATCCGCCGCTGCAGATCGCCGCCCTGCGCGGGCTGGTGTCGCTGCCGCTGGTGCTGCTGTGGATCGCCTGGGCAGGTGGCTTCGGGCAATTGCTGCGGGTGCGCTGGGGGCTGCATTTGATCCGTGGGGTGCTGTCGGTGTTGATGCTGACCAGCTTCGCCTACGGCCTGATCACCTTGCCGTTGACCGAGGCCTACGCGCTGTTCTTCATCGCACCGCTCCTGCTGACCGCGCTGTCGGTGCCGATCCTCGGCGAGCAGGTCGGTTGGCGGCGCTGGCTGGCGATCGGTATCGGACTGGTTGGTGTGTTGTGGGTGCTGCGACCGACGGGTAGCGGGATGATCTCGCTGGCGGGCCTGGCGATCTTGCTGGCGGCGCTGTGCTACGCGTTCTCGTCGTTGATCGTGCGCGTGCTGGGACGCACCGACAGCACCCAGTCGATGGTGTTCTGGATGATCACGATGCTGAGCGTGTTCGCAACCACCGCGGCGTTGCCGAACTGGGTGCCGCTGCGGGCCGCGGACAGCGGTTGGCTGGTCGGTATCGCCTTCACCGGCGCGCTCGGGCAGTGGGCCATCACCGAGGCATTCCGGCGTGGCGAGGCCAGCGTGATCGCACCGCTGGAGTACAGCGCGCTGGTCTGGGGGCTGCTGCTGGACTGGTGGATCTGGCAGGTCGCGCCGGAGCTGAGGGTGCTGTCGGGCGCATTTCTGGTGGCCGCCTGCGGCATTTACCTGATCTACCGCGAGAGCGCCCTGCGGCGGGCAGCCGGCGCGATTCGAACTGATGCAGCGATGCGAAGCCGGGCGTCGGGGTCGGAATCGGAATCGGAATCGGAATCGAAAGCGCCATAGGGTTTGGCTACCAACGTCTAGCCGGGTACCGGGCAATCGTCAACAACGTCGTCAGGGAGTACTGCCGCCCTCGACCAGATCGTGGCGATGCTGACAACGCAAGGGCAGTGTGGCTACAAGGTTCACGAGGAGGCAGTCGGATACGGCGGGCAAGGATCGATTCCGATACCGATTCCGACCCCGACCCCGAAGTGAGCTCCCTGGCGGGCGCGAGGGACCGGCCTAGGTGACCACGGATTCCTGACGCAGTCCAAACCCCACTAGCTTCTCGCGCCGACTCAAGCCAGAATCGTGCCATGCGACCCGCACTTTCATTGCAGCTAGGCCAGCATCTCGCGCTCACTCCGCAGCTGCGCCAGGCCATCCGCCTGCTGGCTCTATCCACCCTCGAACTCAAGAGCGAGATCAATGAGGCGGTGGAATGCAACCCACTGCTAGAACTCGACGAGGGTTTCGGCGAAGCGCCGGCGCCGGCTGAGCCTGCCCAGGCGGACGCGAAGGAGCCGGAGCAGAGCACGGCGCGCGACGAAGAAGGCAGCTCCGACGGACCGGCTGACGCGTCCAGCGAGGACAGCTGGAGCATGGACGATGCCTGGGGCGAGAGTCGGAGCGGTGGGCGCGGTAGTGGGGAGGAGGGCGAGTCGGCCGAGGCGCGGATGGGCAGCGAGGAGGATCTTGCCGATCACCTCCTATGGCAACTGAACCTGACCCCGATGAGCCAGCGCGACCGCGCCATTGCGATCGCCCTGATCGAATCGCTCGACGAAGACGGCTACCTGCGCGTCGAGTTCGACGCGATCGCGGAGGCGGTGGCGGACTCCTACAAGGTCAAAGTCGAGGAGATCGAGGCAGTGCGGCATCGCTTGCAGCGCTTCGATCCGGTCGGTGTGGCCAGTCGTGATCTGGGCGAATGTCTCGATGTGCAATTGGCCGAAGCGGGCGAATCGGCACCGATCGCGCTGGCTCGCCGGCTGGTCCGGGAGCAACTCGAAGCGCTGGCCCGGGTCGATCTGGACAAGCTCGCCCGGCTCATGGCGGTCTCGCCCGAGGACGTCGCCGAGGCGATCGCGCTGATTCGCAGCATGGACCCCAAACCCGGCGCCGCTTTTGCGCTGAGCACGCCGGAATACGTGGTTCCCGATGCCTACGTGCTGCGTCGCAATGGCGACTGGGAAGTCCGCCTCAACAACGATCTGATGCCGCGCCTGAAGGTCAATCAAACCTATGCTGATCTGGTCCGGCGTTGTTCGCGGGAGGATGCCAGCTACCTGCGCGGTCGGCTGCAGGAGGCGCGCTGGTTGATCCGCAGTCTGGAACAACGGGATGACACGGTGCTCAGAGTGGCGCAGGCTATCGTCTCCCGGCAACTGGGTTTTCTGGAGCGTGGGGCGGAGGCGATGCAGCCGATGGTGATGCGGGAAATTGCCGAGGACGTGGGCGTGCACGAATCCACCGTGTCGCGGGTGACTACCCGCAAGTATCTGCATACGCCGCGCGGCACCTTTGAATTCAAGCACTTCTTCTCAAGCCACGTGGCCACCCGAGATGGCGGCGAGGCGTCCAGCACCGCCATCCAGGCCAAGATCAAGCGTCTGATTGACGAGGAGCAAACATCCAAACCGTTGTCTGACAGTAAGCTGGCCACGTTACTGAAGGCTCAGGGCATCCTGGTCGCCCGACGCACGGTGGCCAAATACCGCGAGCTGCTGCGCATACCGCCATCGCATGAGCGCGTACGACGGGCTTGAGAATCAGGACACTCCAGGCCGTTGAGCAGCGCAACCCAGGCTATCGCCTGGCTCATGACAGGCTCCGCTTCGAGCGGGGCGCTCGTCCATCGCCGATACGGGGTGGGCCCTTTGAACGATCGGATGCCTGGTCCGGTCGTTCCCGCATCCAGGAGAAACTTCATGAATATCGTGCTGACCGGCCGCCAGATCGACGTCACCGCCCCGCTGAAGGACTATGTCCACAGCAAGTTCGAGCGGTTGGCGCGTCATTTTGACGAGGTGATCGACACCCACGTCACGATGGAGGTCGAAAAGCTCGAGCAACGCGCTGATGCCACGCTGCACGTGCGCGGACGGCATCTGCACGCACACGCGGAAGGGTCGGACATGTACGCGGCGATCGATCTGCTGGTCGACAAGCTCGACCGCCAGCTGATGAAACACAAGGATCAGCGCAATAACCACCATCGCGCTGAAGCGCACAGGGTGGCTTCACTCTGAGACGATCTCGGACGCGCGTCGGCAGGAGCGCCGCGATCGTCAAACCATTCAATTCGTGCTGCACGCGCCGGGCTCCACCATGGGCCCGGCGCGACGTCTTCTACTGATACGCGAGGTTTGTAGTGCAACTTGTTGATTTATTGAGTCGCAGCCGGGTCCAGGGTGGTCTCGCGCTGCCCAGCAAAAAGCGCTTGCTGGAGCACCTCGCCAAGCTCCTCGGCGAAGATGGCGATGCGCCGCTGGTGCGCCAGATCTTTGACGGGCTCGTCGCGCGCGAAAAGATGGGATCGACCGGGCTGGGCATGGGCATCGCGATTCCGCACGGACGGATTTCTGCCGACATCCAGCCAGTGGCCGCTTTCATTCGCCTGCGTGATCCGGTCGCTTTCGACGCCGCCGATGGGGAGGGGGTTGATCTGGTGCTCGGCCTTGTGGTGCCGGAGCACTTCACCGATCAGCATCTGCAATTGCTGGCTCAGGTCGCCGAGATGTTCGATCAGGCCGATCTGCTCGCAGCATTGCGCAAGGCAGCCGATGACGAGGCCCTGTATCGACTGCTGGCGGAGTGGCGGCCGGCGAAGGTGCGCGGGTGAGCCGGCGGCTGTCCGTTGCCGCGCTCTACGATGAACTGTCGGCGCGGCTGCGCCTGAGTTGGGCCGAGCCTCAGTCCGGCGGCCGCAACTTCATTGATGCCAGCGAGAGCCGTTCGCGTCGTCCTACCTTGGTCGGCTACCTGAACCTGATCCACGCCAACAAGGTGCAGATACTCGGTCGTGAGGAGATCGCCTATCTGGACGGCTTGTCGGTGCGCAGTCGCCGGGCCACGCTGCGCACGATGATCGACCTCAAGCCGGCGGTGATCCTGATCGCCCGAGGTCTGGCGGTACCGGACGATCTGGCACGGACCAGCAGTGAGGCCGAGGTCGCCTTGTGGACCTCGCCGATGCGTGGTCACGAGTTGCTGACCTATCTGCAGTACCACCTGGCCAGGGCATTGGCCGAGCGGGTAACACTGCACGGCGTATTCCTGGAGGTCTATTCAATCGGCGTCCTGCTCACCGGTGACAGTGGCTCGGGCAAGAGCGAGTTGGCGCTGGAACTGATCACCCGCGGACACCGCCTGATCGCCGACGATGCGAGCGAGTTCACGCTGATCGCACCGGATGTAATCGATGGCACCTGCCCGGAGCTGTTGCGCGACTGCCTGGAGGTGCGTGGCCTGGGCGTGCTCAATGTCCGCAACATGTTTGGCGACACCGCTGTCAAGAAAAACAAATACCTGCGGCTTATACTTCATCTTGCACCCGAGCAGGACCAGGCCACTGTCGACCCCGAGGCGCGCTTGTTCGGGAGCGTCAGCAGCCGCACCGTGCTGGGAGTGGATGTGCCCCAGCTGGGGATACCGGTCGCGGCCGGGCGAAACCTTGCGGTGCTGGCCGAGGCCGCGGTGCGAAATCATGTGCTGAAGTCCGGTGGGATCGATGCGGCACAGATCTTCGTCGATCGGCAGGCGCATCAGATGCGGAGGATCAAGTGATGGTGCAGGCAGGAGGCGAAGCGAGCAGGGCGCTTGGCGCACATCGTTTGCTGGTCGTTTCCGGCCTGTCCGGCTCGGGCAAGACGGTTGCCCTGCGCAGTCTGGAGGATCTGGGCTATTTTTGCATAGACAATCTGCCGGCCGCGTTGCTGAAGGCCTTCGTGGAGCAGACGCTGAGTTCTGACAGCGGCTATGGCAAGGTCGCCGTCGGTGTCGACGCACGCAGTCCCCTGGCTGATCTGGATGCCTTGCCGCGGACCTTGTCGCGGCTGGCCGAAATGGGCTTTGCCGGTTGCCTGCTCTATCTGGAAGCCGGCGACGAGGTACTGGTCAAGCGCTTTTCCGAGACTCGCCGTCGGCATCCGCTGAGTTGCAGCGGGGTGTCCTTGCAGGAAGCGATCGCGCGTGAGCGGCAGGTGCTCAGGCCGCTGCGCCAGATCGCCGATCTCACCATCGACACCTCCAGCCTGAACGTCCACGAGTTGCGCCGTCAGGTCGCGCTGACCGTCGGCGTTGTGCCGGGCCGGCTGATGCTGATGCTGGAGTCCTTCGCCTTCAAGAACGGCGTGCCCAATGACGCGGATTTCGTGTTCGATGCGCGCTTCCTGCCCAATCCGCACTGGGATGCGCGTCTGCGGCCGCTGTCCGGGCGCGACACGGCGGTCCGCCAGTACTTCGCAGAGCACGGCATGGTGCTGGATTTCCTCGCCGATATCGCGCGCTTTCTGGACCGCTGGCTGCCGGCCTTCGATGTCGGCGAACGCAGCTACCTGACCGTCGCGATAGGCTGCACCGGTGGCCGCCACCGCTCGGTCTACCTGGTCGAGGCACTGGCCGAGCGTTTTCGGGCCAGCCATGGCGACGTCCTGGTCTATCACCGGGAAATGCGATGAGCGTCGGCGTACTGCTGATCACCCATTCGGGCCTGGGGCCGGAGCTGCTGCGGGCCGCAAAGCGGGTGATGCCGGTGGTGCCGCTGCAGGTCGAGGCGCTGGAGGTTCCCTGGGAAACCGCCGATCCGATTGAGCAACTCGCTGCGATGCGCCAACTGGTGGCCGCACTGGACCGCGGCGACGGGGTACTGGTGCTGGTCGATCTGTATGGTTCCACGCCGGCCAACCTGGCCCGCTCAACCGACCCGGGCGGTCAGGTACGGCGGGTCTACGGGCTGAATCTGCCCATGCTGCTGCGTGTGCTGAACTATCCGCAACAAAATCTCGATGCCCTCGCGCAAGTGGCGCTGGAGGGCGGTCGCGCCGGGGTGATCAAGGATGATGGCTGAGCAGACAGTGACCGTCAGCAACAAGCTCGGGCTGCATGCCCGCGCCGCGGCCAAGCTGGTCCATACGGCCGGTCGCTACGACGCGACGGTCGAGATCGTGCATGGCGAACGGCAGGTCAATGCCAAGAGCATCCTCGGCGTGATGATGCTGGCCGCTGGCAAGGGCTCGGTGCTGAAACTCCGCGCCACCGGCAGCGATGCCGACAAGGCGATCGACGCCCTGCTCGCCCTGTTCGCGCGCAAGTTCGACGAGGAATAGCGGATGTCGGCGCTGGTCCTGTCCGGTATCGCTGCGTCCAAGGGGATCGCGATCGGGCGCGCGCGGGTCATCGTCGCAGGCAGTCCCGAGGTGCCCGAGTACGTGCTCGGCAGTGAGCAGGTGCCGGCCGAGATCGAGCGCTACCGTCAGGCGGTGGCCTTCGCCCGGACCGAACTGGCCGATCTGGCGGCGCGCGTGCGCGGCCAGTTGGCCACCGAGTTGCGCGAGTTCATCGACGCCCATCTGCTGATGCTCGAAGACGACATGCTGGCCGAAGGGCCGCTGGAGTACATCCGCTCACGCTCGTGCAACGCCGAGTGGGCGCTCAAGCAGACCCGCGACAGCCTGGTCACGGCCTTCGAGGCGATGGACGACGATTATCTGCGCTCCCGCCTGGATGACATCGACCAGGTGGTTTCGCGGATTCAGGGCGCGCTGGCCGCGCGCCAGGAACGCGATCATCTGGGCGACGATCGACTCGACGACAGCGTGATCGTGGCCGACGAAATCTCGCCCGGTGATCTGGCCGATCTGGCCGAGCGCGGCATGATCGCGCTGATCACCGAAGGCGGCGGTGAGCTCTCGCACTGCTCGATCCTGGCCCGCGCGCTCGGCTTGCCATACATCGCCGGTATCCGCCAGGCGAGCCAGATGATCAACGAAGGCATGCTGCTGATCGTCGACGCCGAGCGTGGCATCACCTTGATCGAACCGGATTCCGAGCGGCTGTCGCGTTATCGCGAGCGGCAGCACGACCAGCAGCGCCGGCAGCTAAGACTGCAACGGCTCAAGAGCGAGCCCTCGGTGAGTGCCGACGGGGTCGAGATCCGGCTATGGGCGAACGGCGAAAGTAACCAGGATCTGGCGCTGGCGGTGGATCTGGGCGCGGTCGGGATCGGCCTGTTTCGCACCGAGTATCTGTTTCTGGGCCGCCGTGAACCGCCGGGCGAAGATGAGCAGTATGAGCAGTTCAGGGATGTGCTGAAGCGGTTGGATGGGCGGCCGCTGACGATCCGCACGCTCGACATCGGAGCCGACAAGCAGGTGCCGCTGGGCCAGGATCCGCACGAGCCCAACCCGGCGCTGGGATTGCGCGGCATCCGCTTGTCATTGCGATTTCCCGATCTGCTGCGGGCCCAGTTGAGCGCTGCTCTGCGGGCCGCCAGTCATGGGCCGGTGCGGTTGTTGCTGCCAATGCTCACGCATGTGTCCGAAGTGGTCGAGACCCGGCGTTTGCTGGACGAATGCCGGCAGAAGCTTGGACTGTCCATGGCAGTCGAACTGGGTGGCATGATCGAGGTGCCAGCGGCGGCGCTGTCTATCGACGCGTTTCTCGATCACCTGGATTTCGTCTCCATCGGCACCAATGATCTGGTTCAGTACACGCTGGCGGTTGATCGCGGCAACCAGGCGCTGGGCCGATGGCACGACCCGTTGCACCCGGCCGTGATCGAGTTGATAGCCCGCGTCATCAGCGCTGGCGAGCGGCGCGGCAAGCCGGTCAGCCTGTGCGGCGAGATGGCCGGTGAGACCCGCCATACCGGCTTGCTGATGGCGCTGGGCCTGCGTGATTTCAGCATGCATCCGCGCGTGCTGCTGGAAGTCCGGGAAGCCCTGCGCGGCGCCGACGTAAGCCAGCTATGCCGTCTACGCCGCGAAATCCTCGCCTGCCCGGACCGCGCCAGCCTGCAGGCGCTTTTGCCGAGTTTGCCGGGGTGAACCGTCACGCCTACTCCGCGCCCCCCAAAGCCGCATTCAGCAGCCCCGCCAGCCGCTCGCCGGCGCGCGCAAGCTGGGCTTCGGCCAGGGGGCGCTTGGCGTCCAGGTAAGTGCTGGTGATCTTGTGGCGGGGCGGATAGAAGTCCGGGTTCTGGACCAGCCGGCAGCTGTCTTCGGCCCAACTCGCGGGCGTGCCCTGGGCGGGAGGGCGGGTCAGGCGGGTCTGGATCGAGGTCAGATAGTTTTCCTCGTCGAGTCCGCCGCTCTTCAAGATCAGCGAATCCCAGACTGAATGCAGATTCCAGCCTTCGCGCTGATAGCTGATCTGGAAACGGTTGCCGCCACGGTCGGAGAAGTAGCCGGCGTGCAGCGGTTGGTGGATATCACCGACAAAATGGACCAGGAACTTCAGCGCTTCGCTGCGCTCTTGCTGCGGACGAGCGCGGTCTGCCAGAACCGCCTGGTAGCGCTCGATCGCCGCGACGATGCAGCCGCCTGCACGGCAGAATTGCCTGGCGTCGTAGCGGCACTGACCGCGTTCAAAATTGACGAAGTGCCAGCTGGCGGTTGCCGGGCCGCGCGTCGGGTCGTCGCGCAACTCGTCGGCCCAGGTGGATACACCGGCCAGCGTCGGTTCCGTCTCGCCCGCGAGCAGCCGGGCGACTTCGAGCCGTGCTACCGGGTGCAGCCGGCTCTCGGCATAGCTGCCGACCAGTCGGTGGCCCATCAAGCCCCAGGCGTGGGCTTGCGAAGCACCGAACACGGCGAGTACAAGCAGGGACCCAAGCAGCACAGTCCATCCAGACTGTCGAGCGATCAACACGCGACGCTTCATCAATCAGCTTCCTCAGCGAGATCCAGCGTCACTCTAACCAGTTCCTCGTCGCGGCTGCGTCGGAAACCCAGGCTCTCGGCCAGCGCCAGCATCGCCTTGTTCTCCGGCAGCACCAGTCCGGCGATCTGGCGCATGCCGGCAGCGCGGGATTGCTGAATGATCCGCTCCATCAGGAAACGGCCCAGGCCTCGGCCGGTGTACTCGCGCTGGATCACGATCGCGAACTCGGCCACGGCGCTGGCCAGATCGAAGCTGGCGCGGACCACCGCGTGAATCATCGCCTGACCCGTTGGAACCGGATCGGCCAGCACCAGCGCTACCTCGCGATCATAGTCGAGCTGGGTCAGGCGCGCGGCAAGGTCGTGGCTCATGCGGCCCATCGGATAGAGAAAGCGCATCCGCACCTCTTCCGGTGACAGACGATCGAAACTGCGTTGCAGCAGCAGTTCGTCTTCAGCCCGGATTGGCCGCAGCAGCAGGGGCGGTAATTCGCCGAACTCGATCAACTCGTCCGGCGCAGCCGGGCAGGGCGCAAAGGCCAGCCCGGGACGAGGCTTGCTGCGCCGGCTGTAGCTGACATCGGCCGCGAGCCAACCATCGGCGGACCACTGCGGGTCGGCCAACCGCAATTCGTCCAGGGTCGGACACTGTTGGTACAACTCCGCCAGCGCCAGCAGTTCGGTACGCTGGCGCGGCAACAGGCTGGCTTCAGCCACGGCCAGAGCTTGAATCGCCTGGTCGGCACTCAACCCGTCCAGTGGCAACAACCACTGCGCCTGTCGCTGCTCAGCTTCGACCTCCAGCACCGGACCGAGCAACTCGTCACTGTACAGGCGCAAGTGGCGGCCGGAGCGGGCGCTTGCTTCCTGCAAGGTGATGCAGGCACAGGCCAGCAGGGCCACTGGATCCACCCCGGCGCTGGGCGCAAGGATCGCCTGCGCCGCCTTCAGATCGATCCGCAGGTGGCGGGTCAGCGCCGGGCGGGTTGCCATCAACGCCGCACGCTGGGCGTAGTAGCGACGATTCAGGGCGTAGGCGTGCACGGCTGCTTCCGGCGTCTCGAAAGCAGCGATGCCACGCCGGGCAAGCGCATAGCGCGACCGATCCTGGCCGGCACCGGCAAACGCAGCCAGCACCGGCGCATCATCTTCGGGGGAAGGCTCAAGCATGGCTACGATCTGGGTCGCCGAAGCGAAACTGGTGGGGTGATGGCAAAGAAGCACGACGTCGACGTCCTCGTCTTTCGCCAGCAGTTCAGCTGACCTTGTATAGCGCTTGCCATCCGCCTCTCGGCCCAGGTCGAGCGGGTTGGTGGGGCTCAATTCGGGTGGCAACAGTGGTCGCAGACCATCGAGCGTAGCGGTACTCAATCGTGCCAGTCGGCCGCCTGCACGATGCAGCGCGTTGGCCGCCAGTTGTGGCAGGCCCTGACCATTGCCGGCGATGGCAAAACGCGCGCCGGCGTGCGGCCAAGCCGGCAAGTCGACGTTGGCTGCGGCACAGAACTCGTCCAGACTGTCGACGCACAGTACGCCGGCGCGTTCCAGTGCGCCCCGCAGCAGGATGACATCATCCTTTCGGCCTTCGGAGAACAGGAACCATCCGAGCAGGATCGCCGCAAAGCCGAGGAGCACCGCG